>JAEYOU010000541.1 GCA_023411405.1 Pseudomonadota bacterium
CCCCGGAGCCGCCGGGGGAGCCTGCGCGCGAGGAGGAGCAGCCGGCGCGCGAGAGCTCGGCGCGGCGCCCCGCGGCCCGCAAGGGCCGCGCCAAGGTGTCGCGCCCCGCGCCGGCACGAAAGAAGTCCTCGCGGAAGCCGGCCCGGAAGGGCAAGGCGAAGCGCTGAGCATCTGCGCGTCCCGCAGCTTTCCATTTGCGGGGCCGAGAGGGCGCGACTAGCATCCCGCGCCGTCATGAGCCCACTCCTCCCCGCGCCGGGGACGCGCGCTGCGCTGGCCGCCCTGCTCGCCCTCTCCATCGCCGCCGGCTGCAAGCGCTCGTCCGAGAAGAAGGCCGAGGCCTCCGCAGGGGCCGCCGAGGCCGGCGGGCTCTACGCGGTCTTCGAGACCTCGCGCGGCGTCATCGGCGCGAAGCTCCTGCCGGGCGAGGCGCCCAAGGCGGTCGCGAGCTTCGTCGAACTCGCGACCGGGAAGAAGCCCTTCAAGGATCCGCTGACGAAGGGGACGCGGACCGCGAGCTTCTACGACGGGCTCCTCTTCCACGTCGCGGAGCCCGGCAGGTGGATCCAGAGCGGCGATCCGGCGTCGCGGGACGCGCCCCTCGGGGCGGACAACGCGGCGGGCTACAACTTCGGCTGGACGGATCCCGGCTTCAAGCTCGAGGACGAGCTGCCGCAGCTCGGCACCAAGGTCTACGACCGGCCGTGCATGGTCGGCCTGTCGAACCACGGCCCCCACACCAGCAACTCCCAGTTCTTCATCACCGAGGTGCCGGCCCCCCAGCTCGATCCCCAGGCGTGCAATCGTTCGCCCTCGGGCGTCTGCGGCTTCGTGCGGATCGCCGAGGGCGTGTGCGGCTGCGAGCACGTCGGCGCCATCGCCCGGGCGGGTCGCTCCCAGACGCGCCTCGTGAAGGTCACCATCAGCGACACGCCGCCGACCTGCAAGTAGCCGGCGCAGGCGGCGCCCACCCCACCCGCTGCCCGGAACGGGCAGGAGGAAGCATGGCCGAGTCCATCACCGCTACTTTCCAGACGTCTCTCGGCGAGATCGTGGTGAAGCTCCTGCCCGAGAAGGCGCCGAAGACGGTCGCCAACTTCGTCGGCCTCGCCGAGGGGACGCGGGAGTGGAAGGACCCCGGCTCCGGGCAGACGGTCAAGCGCCCGCTGTACGACGGGACGATGTTCCACCGGGTCATCCCGGACTTCATGATCCAGGGCGGCGACCCGCTCGGCACCGGCACCGGCGGCCCCGGCTACCGGTTCGAGGACGAGATCGGGCCCGACAACCGCTTCGACAAGCCCGGCCTCCTCGCGATGGCGAACGCCGGCCCCAACACCAACGGCTCGCAGTTCTTCATCACCGAGGTGCCGACGCCGCACCTCAACCGCGGGCACACCATCTTCGGCGAGGTCGTGAAGGGCATCGAGCTCGTCCGCAAGATCGCCCTCGCGGGCAATGCGAAGGTGAAGCTCGACAAGGTCACCATCACGCGCGGCGCCTAGCGCTGCGCGACACCCCGCGCGCCCCCGGCGCGTGGGGCCACCCGGGCGCGGCGCGCCGAGGCCGCCGCGCGATCACCTCCCAATGGCTCGCAAGACCTCCCAGCCCTTCCGCGCCGGCTTCGTCGCAATCGTCGGCCGGCCCAACGTCGGCAAGTCCACGCTCCTCAACCGCGTGCTCGGCGAGCACGTGGCGATCGTCTCGCCGCGGCCGCAGACGACGCGCACCCGCATCCTCGGCGTCCACAACGTCCGCGGCGCGCAGCTCGCGTTCTTCGACACGCCCGGGCTGCACCGCGCCAAGGGGCCGCTCAACCGGCGGATGGTGGAGACGGCGCTCCGGACGCTCGGCGAGGTCGACGCGGTGCTCTACCTGGTCGAGGCCGGGACCGGGCCGGACGGGCGGGTGGAGATCGGCGACGCGACGCGGTGGGCGATCGCCGAGGTCAAGCGCGCCGGCAAGCCGGCCCTCCTCGGCGTCAACAAGATGGATCGTGCGCCCCGGGAGACGCTCCTGCCCGTGATCGACGCCTACCGCGCGCTCCACGCCTGGGCGGAGATCGTCCCGTTCTCGGCGCTCACCGGCGAGAACGTCGATCGCCTGGTCGAGGTGCTGGCGGGTCACCTCCCCGAGGCCGACGCGCCGATCTTCCCGCCCGAGATGCTCACGGATCAGGCCGAGCGGCAGCTCGCCGCGGAGTACGTGCGCGAGCAGGTGATGCTCCGGACGCGCCAGGAGATCCCCTACGCGGCGGCGGTCGAGGTGGAGGAGTTCGACGAGAGCGGCCGGCGCGAGGGCGGCGGGCTGGTGCGGATCTCCGCCGTGATCGCGGTGGAACGTGAGTCGCAGAAGGCGATCGTCATCGGCAAGGGCGGCGCCCTCCTGAAGCAGGTCGGCACGGCCGCGCGCCAGGGGCTGGAGCGCCTCCTGGGCTGCAAGGTGTTCCTCGCGCTGACCGTGAAGGTGGACGAGCGGTGGAGCGAACGCGACGCGGCGCTCCGGAGGTTTGGCCTGTGAGCGCCCCCGGCACGAGGACCCCGGACGCGGGCACGAGGCGGTCCGGCGGGAACGAGCCCGCGGCGCGCCCGCTGCTCGCGCTCGTCGGCCGGCCCAACGTGGGCAAGTCCACGCTCTTCAACCGGCTCGCCGGCCGGCGAGTGGCGATCGTCCAGGACGTGCCCGGCGTCACGCGCGACCGGAACTACGCCGACCTCGACTGGGACGGCCGCGCGCTGTCCGTGGTGGACACCGGCGGCTTCGAGCCCGACTCGCGCGATCCGCTCATGACCCTCGTGCGGCGGCAGGCGCAGCTCGCGGTCGACGAGGCGTCGGCGGTGGTCCTGATCGTGGACGGCCGCGAGGGGCTCACCAGCGTGGACCGCGCGGTGGCGGACCTGCTGCGCCGCGCAGGCAAGCCGCTCTTCGTGGCCGTCAACAAGGTGGACAGCGCGCGGACCGAGGAGGAGGTGCCCCTCGCCGAGTTCTACCGGCTCGGGTTCGGCGACGTGCACGCCATCTCGGCCGAGCACGGCCGCGGCGTCGGCGATCTCGTGGACGCGGTCGTCGAGAAGCTCGGGCTGGCGCAGGCGCCGCCCGCGCCCGAGGACGAGGACGAGCCGGCCGAGGTCGCCGAGGCGGACCGCCCGCGCGGCGACGTCCGGCTCGCGATCGTGGGCCGGCCGAACGTCGGCAAGAGCACGTTCGTGAACGCGCTCCTGGGCGCCGAGCGGTTCGTCGTCTCGGACGTGCCCGGGACCACGCGCGACGCCATCGACTCGCACGTCGTGCACAAGGGCCTGGAGTTCGTCGTCACCGACACCGCCGGCATCCGCCGCAAGCGCTCCGTCGCCCAGACCGTCGAGGCATACTCGGTGGTCCGGGCGATGAAGGCCATCGACCGGGCGGAGGTGGTGGCCTGCCTCCTCGACGCGACGGAGGCGGGGGTGGAGCAGGACGCGCGGCTCCTCGGCCTCGTCGCCGAGAAGGGCAAGGCGCTCGTCGTCGTCGTGAACAAGTGGGACGTGGCCGAGCGAGAGGGCGCGACGCAGGACTGGTACCGCAAGGAGCTGCTCAAGCGGCTGCCGTTCGTCGCGTTCGCGCCGTTCGCGTTCGTGTCCGCGAAGGAGGGGCGCGGGGTCCGCAAGGTGCTCGACCACGCCGCCAGGCTGGCCGAGCAGTATCGGGCGCGGTTCCCCACGCCGCAGATCAACGAGCTCCTCGAGGCCGTCCAGATCGAGCACCCCGCGCCGCTCGCGCGCGGACACCCCGTGAAGCTCTACTACGTCGCCCAGGTGGCGTACGCGCCGCCCACCTTCGTGATCCAGTGCAACCGGCCCGAGGCGATCGGCGACCCGTACCGTCGCTACGTGGAGAACCGGTTCCGGGAGGCCTTCGGGCTCGAGGTGCCGATGCGGCTCACGTTCCGGGAACGGAAGCGCCGCCGGCGCGCGCCGGGCGCGCGCGGCGAGCGGTGAGGGGAGCGCCCGGCCTGCTCCTTCGACTCCTGCCCTGGTTGCCAGGGCCTACGCGCGAGGACGGGCCCTTTCGCTTGACGGGCCGGGCGCACCCCGCCTAGATTGGCCCGGTTTTTCCCCGAGATTCCGGCGTTCACGCCCGAAGAAGAGGATCCATGTCCGACACGCCCGCGCTCTCCCGCAAGGACATGCGGGAACCTGATCGCTTCCAGAACGTGGCGAACCAGGCCGCCGCCTGGCTCGCGGCCCGGAAGAAGCTCATCGCCCTCGTGGGCGGGGTCGTCGCGGTGGTGGTGATCGCCGCCGGCGTCGTGTCCTCGATGCAGACCTCCAAGGCGCAGGAGACGGGGCTCGCCCTCTCGAAGGTCCTCAAGACCTCGAACGCGATGGTGCTGGACGTCCCGAACCCCGAGCCGGGGACTTTCAAGACGGACGAGGAGAAGCAGAAGGCCGTCATCGCCGAGGCGGACAAGCTCCTCGCCGACCACGGCCTGAGCCGGCTGACCGTCCTCGCGGTCCTCGCGAAGGGCAATGCCCACTACGCGCTGAAGGAGTGGGACGCTGCCGCCGCGGCCTACGAGCAGTTCCTGAAGGGGGCGCCGAAGGAGGACTCCCTTCGGTTCCTGGCGCTCGAGAACCTCGGGATGGTGGCAGAGGCGAAGGGCGATCTCGGGGCGGCCGCCCAGGCGTTCGAGCGGATGGCGAAGGAGGCCCCGGCCCACGCGGACCGCGCCGACCTCGATCGCGCCCGGGTGCTCGCCGCGGCCGGCAAGCCGGACGACGCCAAGCAGATCCTCACGAAGTTCGCCGAGGTCCACAAGGAGTCGCCGCTGCAGCGCGAGGCGTCGGAGCAGCTCGCGAAGCTGGGGGCGAAGTGACGGGGACGGCGCTGGCGCTCGCGCTGGCGCTGGGGTCGAGCTTCGACCCCACCGGCCTCTCCCCGCGGCTGCCTCCGGCGCCGCTCGCGCTCTACTCGGTCGCGTGGCACCGCGGGCTGGTCGCGCCCGCGTCCAGCAGCGTCGCCGTCGAGGAGGGGGGCGTCACCGTGGACCCGGACACCGGGATCGCGGTGTGCGGGACCCGCGACGGCTGGGTCCACGCCTTCCGACGGGACGGGACGCTCGTCTGGGAGTTCGATGCCGGCGGGGCCTTCTCCGGAGCGCCTGCGGTCGTCGCGGGGACGGTCTACGCGGGATCCGGCGGGCGCGTCCACGCGCTCTCCCTCGTGGACGGGTCGCGCCGCTGGAGCTACGACGCGCAGGAGGAGATGGGCACGACCCCGGTCGTCGCGAACGGGGTCGTGTACGTGATGAGCCTCCAGGGCACGCTCTTCGCCGTCGACGCCCGCACCGGCGCGTGGAAGTGGCACCACCGCCGCGAGGCGCGGGGAATCGACCGGGGCTACAGCATCCGCGGCGCCGCCCCGCCGGCTGTGAAGAACGGGACGGTGTACGCCGGATTCGCCGACGGGTTCGTGGTCGCGCTGGACGGCGACAACGGCCAGGTCCGGTGGTCGCAAGCGATCGCGGCGACCGGCGAGTACGTCGACGTGGACGGCCTGAGCCTCGACGGCGACCGGCTCTACGCCGCCGCGTACTCCGGCGCGGTGGTGGCGCTCGACGCGGACACGGGGGTGCAGCTCTGGACGCAGCGGGTCCCGCTCGCGACGCGGGTCGCCGCGGGCAAGGGGATCGTCGTGGCAGTGGCCGCGCGCCAGCTCGTCGGGCTCGATCCGACGGACGGACAGCCGCTCTGGACCGCGCCGCTGGAGGGCGCGCCGGGGGCGACCCCGGAGTTCACCGAGCGCTGGCTGCTCGTGCCCGCGCAGGACGGCGGACTCCGCTTCATCGAGCGCGCGAGCGGGAGGACGCTGCGATCGTTCCAGACCGGGACCGGGTTCACGGGCCGGCCCGGCGTCCACGGCCGGCGCGTGTACGCGCTCTCCAACGGCAGCCACCTGTACGCCCTCGATCTGAAGTGAAGCGCATCCGGGTCGTCGCCGCGGTCGTACGGCGGGGCGAGGCGGTGCTCGTCACCCGTCGCCGCGACGACGCGTCCGGCGCGCCCGGGCAGTGGGAGTTCCCCGGAGGGAAGGTCGAGGCCGGCGAGGCCGAGCCGGCTGCGCTCGCCCGGGAGCTCCTCGAGGAGCTCGGCTGCGCGGCGGAGATCGGTCCGCTCCTCCTCCGCCACGAGCACCGCTACCCTGCGCTGGAGGTCGAGCTGGCGTTCTACGCGGCCCGGTTCCCACCGGGCGCGGAGCCGCGGGCGCTGGGGGTCGCCGCGATCTCCTGGGCGCCGCGCGGGACGCTCGAGGGGTACGACTTCCTCGAGGCGGACCGGGCGGTCCTCGGGGCGCTCGAGCTCGCGTCGGCGCGCGCCACGTGGTGAGGCGCGGTCAGCGCCGCGCCTTCTTCCGCTTCACGGCCTTGGGCGGCGGGGGAGGGGGGTCGCCCGCGACGCGCAGCTCCCAGCGGGCGGGGGCGACGACCTGCGCGCCCACCTGGAGCTCACGCCCGACGACGCCGTCGAGCCGGAGCTGGTAGCGCCCCGCGGGGACGAGCGCCGCCGCCGGCGTGAGGGTCAGGACGGTCGCTCCGCCGACCTCGCGCGTCTCGGCCCCCGGCACCGCCGTCCCGGAGGCGTCGAGCAGGAGCAGCCGCGCGTCCTGGCAGGAGCCCGCCAGGACCACCCGGAAGGTCGCGTCGGGGTCGATGAGGGTCTCGCCGCTCGCGGCGAGCGCCGCCGTCGCCTCGCCCGGAAGCAGCGCGATGGCCTCGCGGATGGCCGAGTCGGCGGCGGGGTCGGCGCGGACGTCAGGCGCTGCGAGGAGGAGGGCGAGCGGGAGGAGAGCGCGGCGGGCGAGCATGAGCCACCCTACCACGCCGCGTCATCCCACGCCCCGGGTACCTGACGCGGGCGCGCGCGGGGCGCCGCGCCGGAGGAGGCCGTCGACGTCGCTCTCCGGGTGGAACGCGAACCGCGCGAACGGGATCGCCCCCGCGACCATGGCGGCGGCGGCGAGCGCCTGGCCCCGGCTCTCCGGGCTGTCGAACGGGATGACGAGGTTCGTGGCGAGCTGGCGGATCGCGGTCCGGTGGAGCGGGCTCACCCCCTCGCCGTCCCAGCCGAGCTCGTAGATGCGGGCGAGGGGCGCAGATCCACCGTTCGAGACCCACCACGGCGACGCGTACGCCTGGTACCCCTGCGGCCCCTGCCGGAGGATGGAGAGCTCGTCCGACAGCGGATGGGCCGCCCGCGCCGCCAGGGTGGACTTGCCGGAGCCGGAGCGCGCGGGGAAGAGGTGGGCGGTGCCGTCCACCATGATGGCCGCCCCGTGGACGAGGAGCCCGCCGTCCTCGAGCACGCTCCGCGCGACGGCGGCGCGGAGGAGGGTGTCGAGGACGAGGCAGGCGCGGTCCACGCTGGCGACGCCGGCGCCGGTCTCCGGATCGAGCCACGCCGCGTCCTCCATGCCGGCGATGCACCACCGGCCTTCGCGCTCGACCAGCGAGCGTCCCGGCGGCACGGGGGCGTCGTACGTGCGGGGCCCGAGCTCGAGCGTCCACTCGGGTGTCCCCGCTGCACCGCCGAACGGCCGGTACCGCGCGAGGCCGATCGGCTCGGCGCTCGGGACGACGAGGTCCACCCGGACCTGCGCGATCTCCAGGGAGAGGCGGCTCACTCCGCGATCTCCGCCTCCGCGGTCGCGAGGGGCGCGGCGGCGCCGGGGCGGGCCAGGCGGAAGCTCCAGGCGCCGACCTGACGGTAGCTCTCGATGGGCGTGCCGGCCACCTGGAGGTCCGTCGAGTCTATCCCGTCGCCAGCCGCCCCCACGTCGATCGAGAGCGGGAGCTGGGCGTACAGCGCACCGCTGGGGCTCAGGACATCGAGCCGGAGTGGATGCGGCCCGGGCGTGGCACCGGCCATGCGCACCTCCATCGTGAGCTTCCGGAGGTCCCCAACACGGAATGGGCTCTCGATGCCGTTTCCGTCCCGAATCGAGATGGTGAACGTGGCCGCCTTCGTCGGCGATCTACGCGGCGCTTCGTCCGAGAGCGGCGCATGCGACGAGTCGCACGCGAGGAGGAGCAGGCAGGCAAACGGAAGAGTGCGGACGCTCGACATGACGCGCTCCTAGAACCACTGCGGGATGGCCCAGACCCGTCCTTCGCTCGTACCGAAGACGAACATGCGGCTCGTGGCCTCGTACGCGATGGCACCGAAGAACCTCGGGCTCGTCACCGCTGGCAAGGGCGTCGGGCTCCGATCCACCCACTGGCCATCCGAGAGCCGCAGCCTGTGCAAGTACCCGTCGCTGCTGGCCACGATGATGTGGCCCATCGACGTGAAGACCAGGGCAGGTGAGAGCGCGCCCGATCCCGGCCACGCGTTCTCGACGAGCGACAACGTGTACGGGCCGGTGGCGGAGATCCGCCTCACCTGTCTCACGTTCCCGACCACGAATCCGGGCGCGGCTCCCGCGATGCGAACGAGCGTGGTGGGGGACGTGAGACCCGTATTCACGCTGGCGCGAACGACACCCGCCGAGTCCAGTACGTTGAGGACTCCAGTTCGGTCGACACATGCGATGCTGCCCGCCGTGAGACCTCTGGTGCAGTGCAGGGTATAGCTGCCGCCGTCGATGCCCCAGCCTGCGACGGGCTTCGGGGGGTCGTTCGGACTCACGGAGTCGTCGAAGTGGTAGGCGACGATGCCATGCCCGGTCGGGACGAAGATCCGGTTCGTTGCGGCGTCATACGTGATGAGTGCCCGGACGGCATCGCCGACGGGCAGGGTCCAGAGCCGCCCTCCAGTCGTCGCGTCGATTGCGATGACGTGCCCCGTCGTGGACCCGAGGAGCAGGATCGCCTCCATCGGATAGACCGCCTGGAACGTCGGCGCGGCGTACGAGCGGGTGATGCCGGACACGCCCGCAGTGAAGGACTCGCCTGGTAGCTCTACCCGTGGCCAGTACTGCTCGCCGGACTCCAGGTCGATGGCGGTGATCGCACCGGACATGTCCGCCGCGAACGTGACGAGGCGCCCGTCCAGAAGACGGGTGATCGGCATGTACGTGGACGGCAGCGAAGGCAGCGCGATCGGATCGAAGATCCGCTCTCCGGTGGTCGCGTCCAGGACGTTCACCGACGGCCGATTGGTCGGGATGCCGACGCGCTGCCCGGTGAGGACCATGGGAGCCTGAAGCGAAACCCCTCCGAGCTGGTGCGTCCAGCCGCCGGGCGGAGCTTCCGCGGAGTCGGCGTACCCGTCTGCGTTCCAGAACCCGGTGCTGCAATCCGAATAGACGAGGGATTGGTCGCGCTGGCAGATGCGGTAGTTGTACCTACCGACCCCGTCGGGGAGATCGCGCGTCCCCGCCCCGCTCGCGTCCACGTGGAAGAGCTCCGGCACGGGTTGCGTGCGGTAGTCCACGAAGTCGGTCGGGCGAGGAGGCACCGCGGGGGCCAGCGAGCGGAAGACGACCACGCCGTCGTGGCGCGCGTCCGATCGGTCGGCGTTCGTCCAGGAGAGCACCTGGCCCTCCCGTGTGGAGAGCACGGTGAAGCCTACGACGTCCGGGAGGGGGACGTACAGCGTGACCGCCAGCTGCGCGTCCGCCGTCGCTCCGCTCGTCGGGGTCAGACGGACGATGAACATGTGCTCCCCGGTCGCCTGGGCGTCTGGGACGCCCGTCATGCTGAACCGGAGCGTGGCGGTCGTCGCGCTGTTGCTCATCGGCCCTTCCCAGCAGGCCGCGCCCGCCGGAGTGCAGTTGGTCGAGGGGGCGAGGCCACTCGTGCCCGCGGTGGCCGTCGCACCGATCCAGCCGGCGGGCGGGATCACGCTCACGCGCCGGAGCCGCGAAGAGGAGCTGTCGAACACGTCGAGCGCGAAGTCGTACGGGGGGCGGTTCTTCACTGCGCGCGCGGGCGTCCGCCACGCAACCTGGATGACTCCGAGCTGGAGGTTCGCGGTCCACCCGAGCGCCGTGGCGCCGGGGCCCGCGTTCGCGCCCGCAGCGAACGAGTACGACCCGCTCGGCGGGTTCGAATAGGTGCAGGAGATCGAGGTCGACTGGCCCGCCTGGAGCGTCGCCGTCGTGCAGGTCGGGGTTGGGAGTCCGGGCACGGCACCCGGCTCGAGGGTGACCGTCTTCTCCGAATTCGAGAGGTTCGCAATGGGCCAGCTCACGGTCGACGAAACGAGTGAATTGCTCACGCTCGGCGCGGACACGCGCAGCACGCGGCGCAAGAACGCGACCGGATTGGCGGTCCAGTCCGCGATCCATATCGGAATGATCCAAAACCGCGAGCAGGAACCCGCGCGGACGCTGAGGCTCTCGGACATGTCCTGGGCGGCGCTCCCGACGGGCGGGGTGACGCTGAGCACGAATCTCCCGATCGTGCCCGCGGCGATTCCGGACCCGGTGCAGGTCGTGGTCCGGAGCTGAACCACGCGCCCGGAGGTCGAGTGCACGGACCACCCCGAGGGGACGGCGGTCGAGCTCACCAGGTAGTTCGCGGGCAGCGTGAACTCGATGAGCCGCAGCGGCTGGTTTGCCCGATTGTTGATCACCTCCAGCGAGACCGAGGAGGCAGCGACCCCGGAGGCGTTTCGGTGCGTGACCCCGGTGCGGAGCGGCGCCTGGACGGGCGTGAGCTGGACGGTGACATCGAGCGTCTGCGCGCGCGCCGGAGCGGCGAGCAGCGCGGGGAGCAGGACCACAGCTCCGAGGAACCCCGCCAGCGAGACTACAGCGGCGGGCACTCCGGGGGCCGGGGGAACACCCACTCCTCGCACGACGCCGCCACCGCGTCGAACGGCTCCTCCCATTCCACCGCGGGCGGCTCGTACCGCTCCGGCGGCGTCGGCGGCTCCACCGTCTGTCGGGTGTCGCGCTCCATGGACAGAACTCCAGTTCCCCTCCTGCGAGAATAGCCCCTCGGCGGCGCGCGCGCTCATCGCTCCACCCCCTCGACGAAGCCGCGCCGGGCGAGCTCGGCCAAGAATACTCTCAGATCTGCCTCTGCTTTGCGAACTTCGACCCCGAACCGCTCGGCGACCGAGGCCGCGAGCCCCCCCACCGTCCGGGCGCCGTCGAGCAGCGGGAAGACGAAGCTGCCCACGCGGTTCAGGCCGAGGATCCGCTTCCCGTGGAGGTCGAGGAGGACCGCCTCGCCCTCCACCACCTGCCAGGCGCACTGGACGCAGATGCGAGGCGTCGCAGACAGCGCCACCACAGGCGCCGCAGGGCCCCCGGGGCCCGTGGGATCGGTGCCTGCCGGCCCGAGCGCCGGAAGGCGGTCGCCCGGAACAGCACGTTCGCTCTGGGAACCAGCGGATCGCTGCGCCGACATGCGTCACCTCTCGTCACGACGCGTTCACTCTCGAACGCCATCACCCGGTGCAGCACGGTGCCCTTCTTCTTCGGGATCCTGAGGACGACGACATCACCCACCGCAAACGACGTCGCCGTCTCGAGGAGGACCTCGTCGCCCTCCCGAAGTGTGGGGCTCATGCTTCCCCCACGCACCACCTGCCAGAACGGATGCATCAACGCGTCACCGAGGAGAATTATCCGCGATCCGAGGGCTTTCGCGAGCTCGTCCGCGGTCCCACGTCGCCCCGTCCCGCCCGCATGTTGGTGAGGTGGCGTGCGAGGAGGTGGGTCCGCCGGCGCACCACCCACGCCGCCTCGACGAGGAAGTCCCGCGGGAGGGTCCGGACCCGGTCGCGGAGCACCGCCCGGAACCCCATTCGCAGGACACGGGCGGTCCTGCCGCCGCGCGCCAGGGCCTCGCGCGCGAGCCGATCCGCCACCCGGACCCGCGCGGGACCCAGGGAGCGGGTCAGCTCGCCGGGCACGCCGGCGCCGAGGGCTCCCAGCCGGCGGAGCGTGTAGGACACCGCCCGGCGGCACCGCCACGCATCGGCGCGCCGCGCGATCGACGCCCAGTCGAGGCCGGGGCTCCGCTCGAGGAGCAGCGCGAGATCGAGGAGCCAGCCGGCGCGCTCGAAGAGGTGCCCCGCGGCATGCACGGACAGTGTCAGGAGCTCGTCCTCGGGCGCGAGGACGAGCGCCGGCGCGCCGCGCGCGGTCCGGTGCGGGACGGCGCGCGAGAGGAGCTCGCCCGTGGGGATCGCGGCGCCGAAGGCGCTCGACACGCGGAAGTGGAGCTCGACGTCCGCGTCGGGCGCGCGGTGGAGGTGCACGTGATGGTGCTCCGCGCGGAAGTAGGCGTCGCGGAGCGGGGCGTCGCGGCGGAACCCGGCCGCCGCGAGGACGTCGGCCGCGCGGGTGAGCTCCGGATCCGAGACCAGGAGATCGACGTCCGTCGCCGCGCGGAGCGCGGGATCGGGGTAGAGGCGGTCCGCGAGCGCGGGCCCCTTCAGCGCGACCGCCCTTACCCCCGCGGCGCCGAGGAGCCCGAGCGCCTCCTCGAGCACCTCGCGCAGCCGCGCGTCGCGCAGGCGTGCGCCCGCGGCGAGCCGCTCGTAGCGCCTGCGCAGGTCGAGATCGTCCGGAGGG
>JAEYOU010000594.1 GCA_023411405.1 Pseudomonadota bacterium
GCGCTCTCCGCCGCCAGGTCCAGCACGCCGGCGAGGTGGACCCGCACCTCGAACCCGGCGCCGACGGCCACCGCGGTCTGCGGCGCGGCGGGGGCGGTCGGACCTTCGACCACCTCGACGGCGGCGCGCGCGAGCCGGGCGATCCGGGCGGCCTCCCCCCGCACCGTGCGCACCGCGTCGGGGTCGGCGACGGCGATGACCACCCGCGGCTCCGCCTTGGGAGGGACGTTCATCTCGCCGCGGACATTGCGGATCGCGTCCACGATGCCAATCACCGGCCCAAAGCTCCGCTCCGCGGCCTCGTCCACGCTCCCCTTCTGGGGGTACGGCGCCGCGAAGACGGAGTCGGCCCACGCGTCGGCCCTGACCTCGGCGCGGAGGACGTGCCACAGCTCCTCCGTGATGAACGGCATGAAAGGGTGCAGGAGCCGATAGGCCGTCGAGAGGCACCGGACGAGCACCGCCTGCGCCGCCCGGCGGCCGGGGCGATCCGGCGCGACCGGGACGCCCGGCGTCTCGCCGAGGAGCGCCTCCTTCGAGAGCTCGATGTACCAGTCACACAGCTCGTGCCAGACGAACCCGTAGAGCGTCGTCGCCGCGTCGTTGAACCGGAACGCCTCGAGGGCCTCGACCGTCTCGTTCACCGCGCGCTGCAGCCGGGCCAGGATCCACCGGTCGGCGGGGGAGAGCTCCAGGGTGCCGGCGTCGACCTCGTCCCGCTCACCCGGACGGAGCGCGTACCCGGACAGGTTCATGAGGGCGAAGCGGCTCGCGTTCCAGAGCTTGTTGGCGAAGGCCCGGTAGCCCTCGATCCGCTCCTTCGCGAGCTTGATGTCCCGGCCCTGGGCGGTGAGCGCCGCGAGCGTGAACCGCAGCGCGTCGGCCCCGTGCTGCTCGGTGATGACGAGGGGGTCGATCACGTTCCCCTTCGTCTTGGACATCTTCTGGCCCTTCTCGTCCCGGACCATCGGGTGCAGGTACACCGTCCGGAAAGGAACCTCGCCCATGAAGTGGAGGCCCATCATCATCATCCGGGCGACCCAGAAGAAGATGATGTCGTGCCCGGTCTCCATGACCGCCGTCGGGTAGAAGGTCCGGAGCGTCGCCGTCTCGTCCGGCCAGCCCATGGTCGAGAACGGCCACAGGCCCGACGAGAACCAGGTGTCGAGGACGTCCTCGTCCTGGCGCAGCTCCCCCTTCCCGCACGTCCCGCACGCCTGCGGCGCCTGGCGGGCCACGGTCACGTGCCCGTCCGCGCAGTACCACGCCGGGATCTGGTGCCCCCACCAGAGCTGCCGGCTGATGCACCAGTCGTGGATGTTCCGCATCCACGCCATGTACGTGTTCGTCCACTGCTCGGGGATGAACCTCGTCCGCCCCTGCTCCACGGCCTCGATGGCCGGCTTCGCGAGCGGCTCGATCTTCACGAACCACTGGTGCGACAGGAGCGGCTCGAGCACGGTCTCGCACCGCTGGCACTTCCCGAGCGGGAGCACGTGCGGCGCCGCCCCGCGCTCGAGGCCGGCCTCGACGAGGAGTCGCTTCACCTCCTTGCGGGCGGCGTACCGATCCTGCCCGGCGACCGGCCCGGCGGCGGCCGTCATCTTCCCGTCGAGGCCGATGACCGTGACCATCTCCAGGCCGTGGCGCTTGCCGACCTCGAAGTCGTTGAAGTCGTGGGCCGGGGTGACCTTCACCGCGCCGGTCCCGAACGCGGGGTCGACGAGGATGGCGTCGCCGACGATCGGGATCTCCCGTCCGGTGAGCGGGTGGCGGACCTTCTTGCCGAGGAGCGCCTTGTACCGCTCGTCGTCCGGGTGGACCGCGACGGCGGTGTCGCCGAGCATCGTCTCCGGGCGCGTCGTGGCCACCACGATCTCCACGGGGGGGCCCTCGCTGCGCTCGCGCCCCCCCGATCCCCCCGCTCGCTCCGGGGCAGCTTCATCCGGCTGCTCCTGCGCTCGCCCGCGTTCAGCATCAACGAGCGGATAGGCGAACGACCAGAGCTCGCCCTTGTGCGCCTCCTCGTAGACGACCTCGAGGTCCGAGAGCGCCGTGTGGCAGCGCGGGCACCAGTTGATGAGCTTCCGCTCACGGTAGATGAGCCCTTCCTCGTGCAGCCGGACGAACACCTCGCGCACCGCGCGCGAGAGCCCCTCGTCCATCGTGAACCGCTCGCGCTCCCAGTCGAGCGAGGCGCCCAGGGCCTGGTGCTGCTCGCCGATGCGCGAGCCGAACCGCTCCTTCCACTCCCAGACGCGCTTCAGGAACTCCTCGCGGCCGAGATCGTGGCGCGACTTCTTCTCGGTCTTGTGGAGCTCCTTCTCCACGATCATCTGCGTGGCGATGCCCGCGTGGTCGGTGCCGGGGAGCCAGAGCGTGTTGAACCCGCTCATGCGCTTCCAGCGGATGAGGACGTCCTGGAGCGTGGCGGTGAGCGCGTGGCCGAGGTGGAGCGAGCCGGTGACGTTCGGCGGCGGGAGGACGATCGAGAACGGCGGCCGCGCGTGATCGTGCTCGTCGCCGTGGAAGAAGCCGCGCGTGCGCCAGAAGTCGTACCAGCGCGCCTCGACCTCCTTGTGCGCATAGCCCTTGGCGAGCCCGGTGCTCTTTTCGTCGTTCACGGTTGGTCTCCAGAAAGCGCGAAGGCTACGGGAACCGAGCCCGCGGCGAAAGAACAGAATAGTGGCGCCTGCGACGGAGAGCCGCGGCAGGACGACGGTCCGCGCAGCTCACACCCGCTGCCCGCTCACCCTGAGCCTGTCGAAGGGCGCGCGGGGCCCCCACCCCGCGAGCTCCGTTCACCCCTTCTGCCGCTTCACGAGCCGGTCGAGGTTCTCGCGGATGATGGTCTCGGCGAGCTGGGGTACGACCTCCCACACCACCCGCTCGATCACCTCGCGGGAGGCCTTCGACAGCGCCTCGCGGAGCGCGGCCTCACCGGGGCCGCCGGCAGCCGGCGCGGGCTGGTGG
Source organism: Pseudomonadota bacterium (assembly GCA_023411405.1). Taxonomy (GTDB): domain Bacteria; phylum Myxococcota; class Myxococcia; order Myxococcales; family Anaeromyxobacteraceae; genus Anaeromyxobacter. The sequence continues at coordinate 2,974 of JAEYOU010000594.1, forward strand.
CCCGTGGTCGCCGCCGGCGGAACGAAGGCGTGCGAGCTCTCGAGCTCGGGGGGCGCGTCGTCGCCGTCGTCGGAGAGCTCGATGGAGTCGGGCGCCGCGGCCGCCTGCGTCGCCACCGGCGCGGGGCCGGCGTCGTCCATCGACAGGTCGAGGCCGCCACCGGGGAGGTCGGCGTCGTCCCACGAGACGTCGGT
>JAEYOU010000627.1 GCA_023411405.1 Pseudomonadota bacterium
GCCCCGAGCAGCGCGCGCCCCTCGGGCGTCGCCGTCTGGATCGCCGCGAGCGGGAGCTCGGCCTGGCCCGGGACCAGCGCCTCGAGGTGCGCGAGGCGCGGCTTGCACCACTCGATCGCCGCGACCACGTCCGGCGCGCGCACGCGGCCGTCCCCGTCCCCGTCGAGCAGATCGAGCGTCTTCGGGTCGAGCTCCAGCCCGCGCGTGGGGCAGGAGAGCGCGGTCCAGAGCTTCTGATCGAGCTTGCCGAGGTTCGCGAGATCGGTGGAGGTCGCGAGCGAGACCTGCTCGAGGCCTCCGACGCGGTGGAACTTCCAGCGCTGGGGGTTCTTGGCCATGGCCGGACGGCTGTACCCGGTCAGGCGAGTGGTTGTCCAGGCGCCGACTGAGGAACCCGGGAGGGGAGGTCGCGGCGGGAGCGGTGGTGCGAGCCCTCGGTCGCCCGGTTCATGGCGGCGCCCAGCTGGCTTGGTCCCTCATCACCGCGCGTGCTTTGACAAGCTCAGCAGGAGCGAACAAGAGAGCCCGCTCGCCCTGAGCCTGTCGAAGGGCGAGCGAGCGGGCTCAACGCGGGGGAGCGCCGCTCATCAGCTCTCGCCGCCGAGGATCAGCCCGGGTAGACCGGGCGCCGGGCTCTCCATCTGCACGAGCCACTCGCTTGCCCGGTCGTCCTGAGCGTAGCGGCGCGCAGCGCCGCGGAGTCGAAGGACGGGCGGTGACGGCCGCCTGAACCCGCCCGCATCTTGAAACGGCGCATATCGTCACGGCGCCGACAGGGCCGCGATTGTCAGAGCCGCGTGCAATCCTCCGCCAATGAGGCAGGCACTCCTCGAGCTCCGGACCTGGGGCGGTGCGCGGCGCGGCGCCGGCCGGAAGCCGTCCGGCGCGCGCAGGCGCGTGCCGCACGCCGCGCGCGAGCTCCGCGCTTCGCAGCCCGTGCACGTGAGCCTCCGGGTCGCGGGCCACGTGTGGAACCTTCGGAGCGAGCGGTCCTACGCGGTCGTGCACCGCGCGCTCGACGCCGTGCGCCGCCGGCCCGGGTTCCGGGTGGCCCACTACTCGATCCAGGCGAACCACCTGCACCTCATCGTCGAGGCGGACGGCCCGGGCAACCTCGCGAACGGGATGCGCGCGCTCTCGATCCGGCTCGCGCGCGGGCTCAACGTGATGATGGGGACGCGGGGCCCGGTGTTCGAGGACCGGTTCCACGCGCACGTGCTCCGCACGCCGACCGAGGTGCGGAACGCGCTGCGGTACGTGGCCGAGAACCACGCGAACCACCGCGAGCGGCTGGGCCTGGGCGCGCGGAGGGACCGGCCGGATCCATACTCGTCAGCCCTGGCGAGAGCTCCACGCGGCGGGCAGCTGGAGCTGTGGGATCGGGGCGTGGTGAGGGCGGGGCGGACGTGGTTGCTGGGGGAGGGGGAGAGGAGGCGGTGCGGGTGAGAGGTGGGGCTCCGCTCACCCGCCAATGCAGGGCGAGCGGACCCTCAGTGCACCACCGGCACCAGCCGCGCCAGTTGCACGTCGGCGTCCTCGACCGGCATCCCTGCCTCGTCGACGAGCCACAGCTCCCAACGGGAGGCCCCCTGCTCGACGAACGCCATACGGGCGCGCGACCAGGGGTTCGCCCACCCGGGCACCGGGCCGGTGACGATCTCCAGCGGAACCCCCATGGCGTGTGCGGACCGCTTCAGATCGCGGATCGTTGGCTCGTCGCGGTGCACCCACGGCGCGTCGATGCGTTCGTCGAGAAACCCCCAGCGAAGCCGGACCGCGCCGTGGAGGCGGCCGTACTCGTACAGCGCGTGAAGCGCCTTCACGTCGGCCTCGAGGCGCCGAGCCAGCTTCCCGAGCTCGCCCGCGTCGAGGTATGAGCGGAGCGCCTTCTCGGTACCGAAGGGCCGCGACACTCCGCACGAGCCTCGCACCAGCAGCTCCGTGGTGATCCTGAGCGAGCGCCCGCCGCGGCTCAACCGCCTCGTCTTCTGCGGCGGACCGAGCTCGGCCAGCCGCCGCTCGCCCGGGTTCGTGTCTCTAGAATTGTGTGAATCGGAAGTTCGCGGAGGCCGAAGAAGAAGTGGAAGCTCCTCGGCAACCAACTCGAACGGTCTCGCTTGCCGGCGAGGCCAAGGAGCTTCCAGTGAACGAGGTTGCCGAGCTTGAGCTGCCGACGCAAGAGAACTTCCGCACCGACCTCCGGGCCCTCTGCCAGGGCGCGATCCGTGTCGCCCTGGAGGTCGTGCTGGAGGAGGAGATCCAGGCCCTGGTCGGCGCCAAGAAGTGGGCTCGTCAGGCGCAGCGAGTCGACAGCCGCAACGGTACCTACCTGCGACGGCTCGTCACCACGATGGGCGCCATCGACCTCAAGGTGCCGCGCGCTCGCGAGGGCGGCTCCTCAGGCGGCGCGGTATTCGGGCGATACAAGCGCCGGAGCGCCGAGATCGACGATGCCATGGTGACCGCCTACGTGCACGGCGCCTCGACGCGCGACATCGGCCAGATCACGGAGGCGCTCATGGGCGAGCACGTGAGCCGCTCCACCGTGAGCCGAGCGGCGAAGACGCTCGGCACCAAGGTCGAGGATCTCCGGAAGGCGCCCATCGAGGGGCCGATCCCGTACCTCTACCTCGATGCCACCTTCCTCGACGCCCGGTGGGCGCGGGAGGTCGAGAACGTCTCGGCGCTGGTGGCGTACGGCGTCGGCCTTGGGGGTCACCGGCAACTCTTGGCGGTCACCATCGGCGCCGAGGAGTCGGAGGCGTCATGGAACGAGCTGCTCGCACAGCTCAACGAGCGCGGTCTGTCGGGGGTGCAGCTGGTGATCGCCGACGCCCACGCCGGGCTCGCCAAGGCGGTGCGCCACCACCTGCCCGAGGCGCCGCTGCAGCGGTGCTGCGTCCACCTCCAGCGGAACGTCGTCGCCAAGGCCCCCCAGAAGCTCAGGGCGCGGCTCGCCAAGGCCATCTGGCAGGTGTTCCTGGCGCCGAGCAAGGCGGAGGC
>JAEYOU010000631.1 GCA_023411405.1 Pseudomonadota bacterium
TCGCAGCGCCGCGCCCCGCGGGGCGGCGAGCGACGCACCCGCCGTGGCCGGGGCCTCGCGCGCGGCCCTCGCCTCGTACTCCGCGCGCAGCGCCGCCTCCTCCTGGCGCAGGGCGTCCGCCTGCTCGGAGGGCTGCGAGATCGCCTCGATGTCCTGCCGGAGCTGGATCACCATGGGGTGCGCGTCCGAGTACATGTTGCGCCGCTCCGCGAGCTGCGCCTGCATCTCGGCGAGCCGGCGCCGGCGGAACTCCTCGACGTCGGCGATGGCCCGGGTCTTCGACTCCAGGAGGGACCGGAGGCGCGTCAGCTCCGCGCTCGGCACGTACGCCGCGGTCGCGGCTGCCGCGCCCGGGTCGGGCTCCCGGGGGCCCGACACGGCCTCGCGGCGCACCCGGTCGGTGACCGCGTCCAGCTCCTCCTTGGCGATCGCGGCGCGCGCGCGGAGCACCGAGATCACCTCGTCGATGGCCGTCACCTCCTGCACGTGGCGCGCCTCGATGAAGTTCGTGAGCGCCGCGTCCACCACGCGGTACGCCTGCTGCGGATCGCGCCACTCGAAGGCGATGCGGAGGTTGGCCTCGTCGGAGACCACCTCCAGCCTGCGATCGAGGATCCGGATCATGAGCTCGAGCGGGTCCTCCTCGGCCTCGGCGCCGCCGCCGTTCACGAACCGCCGCAGCGTGCCCGCCGGGCTCGCGTGCGAGGCCGCCTCCGGCCCCGGCCCGGGCGGGAGCAGCTTGGCGGCCTGGATGAGCGCGATGAGGTTCTCGCGACGGTGCACCAGCTCCCACGCCGTGCGCGTCGGGGACTCGTCCTGGTGCGGGCGCACCGTCGAGGGGACCACCACCTGGCGCTGGACGAACATCCGCGCCTCGACCCGGTACGTGCGCGGCTTCAACCCGTAGTACAGGAACGCGGCGGCGAAGACCGCCACGAACACGGCGGTGAAGAGCAGCTTGCGGCGGAGCACCGCCCGCAGGAAGAGCAACGCCCAGTCGAACGGCTGAGGGCCGGTGGGCTCCGCGTCCGAGTCGGACCGCGCATGTTCGACCGTGGTGGCCATGGATACCCCGCGAACCAGCCATCGTAGTCCACCTTCGCGCCGTTTGCCGCGGCCTCTCGCCCCGCACCCCGCCTCGGCGCCCGCAGGCTGCGCCGCGCGGGGCCGTCTCGATCGACGCCCATGGCGTGTCACCTGGTTCCGGGGCAGCGGGCCACCCGGGGCCAGGACCCTTCGACGCATGACTTCCTCGCCGCTCCTGTGGTCTGTAGTGTGCCGGCAGTGACACTCCCCGGGATCTCGGGACCCGCGCGCGCGGGGAGCGTGAGGAGTCTGGCCGAAGATGTGCGGGATCGCGGGGATCATCGGAGCGCTGGACGACACCCACCGCGCCGCCCTGGCCCGGATGAACGCTGCCATGGCCCACCGCGGCCCCGACGCCGAGGGGGTCTGGGAGTCGACCGCGGACGCGGGCGGATGGGGCGCGATGCTGGCGCACCGGCGGCTCTCCATCCTCGACCTCTCGCCCGCGGGCGCGCAGCCGATGGTCGAGCCGCGCACCGGCGACTGCCTCGTCTACAACGGCGAGCTCTACAACTTCCGCGAGGTGCGCGCCGGGTTCCCCGGAGAGGGCCGGGAGATCACCTCCTCGGGGGACACGGCGGTGCTCCTGCACGCGCTCGTCCTCCGCGGCAAGGACGCGCTGCCGGCGCTGCGCGGCATGTTCGCCTTCGCGTTCTGGAGCGCCCGCGACCGGGAGCTCCTCCTGGCGCGCGATCCGCTCGGGATGAAGCCGCTCTACGTCGCCCGCGGCCCCGCGGGCGGGCGCTGGTCCCTGGCCTTCGCCTCGGAGCTGCGCGCCCTGCTCGCCTCCGGCCTGCTCGGGACCCCGCGCCTCCACCCCGACGCGGCCGCGTCGGTGGCCTGGAACGGCTTCGTCTGCGGTCCGGAGACCGCCGTGGAGGGGGTCGGCTCGCTCGGCCCCGGCGAGTGGTCCACCTACGACGCGCGGGGACGCCCGCTCGCGGCGCGCCGCTACTGGACCGTCCCGCCGCACGGGGCGGAGGCCGCCGGGACCGAGGAGGGCCTGGCCGAGGTGCTGCAGGAGGGGCTCCGGCTCCACCTCGCAAGCGACGTGCCGCTCGCGGTGTTCCTGTCGAGCGGCGTCGACTCCTCGGCCGTCGCCAACCTCGCCCAGCGCGCCTCCCCCGAGCCGGTCCACACCTTCACGCTCGCCTTCGAGGAGGCGGCGTTCGACGAGGGGCCCCACGCCGAGCGGATCGCCCGGGCCATCGGCAGCCGTCACCGCCAGGTGGTGCTCACCGAGGCCGACTTCGTCGCGCACCTCGACGCCGCCCTCGACAGCCTGGACCAGCCCACCTTCGACGGCGTCAACTCCTGGTTCCTCTCGCGCGCCATCCGCGAGGCGGGGTTCAAGGTGGCGCTGGTCGGGACGGGCGGCGACGAGCTGTTCGGCGGGTACACCTCGTTCCGCGACCTGCCCCTCCTGCACCGCTGGCTGCGCCACGTCCCGCGCGGCCCCCGGGCGGCGCTCGCGGGGCTCCTGGCGCGCGCGGCGTCGCTGCGCCACCGGGGGAAGCCGGTCCCGCCCCAGACCCGCTGGGCGAAGCTCCCGGAGATGGCGCGCCAGGGCGCGGACCTGCTCGCGCTGTATCAGCTCGCCTACGCGCTCTTCCTCCCCGACTTCCAGGATCGGCTCCTCGGGACCCGCCCCGGCGATCGCCCGCGCGACGGCCTCCCGGCCGCGACGCGGTCCGCGCTGGAGCGCGAGAGCGCGGGGCGCTCGCCCCTGAGCGCCATCAGCGTCTTCGAGCAGCGCCTCTTCCTCGGCGAGCGGCTCCTGCGCGACAACGACGTGGCCAGCATGGCCGCCTCCATCGAGCAGCGGCTCCCGCTCGTCGACGCCGTGCTCCTCGCCTACGCGAGCCGGCTCCCCGACGACGTCCGCTACCACCCGGTGCGGCGAAAGGCGATCCTGCGGCGCGTCGGGCTCCGTGGCCTCGATCCGGCGCTGTTCGAGCGGCCGAAGAGCGGCTTCGTCCTGCCCTTCGACCGGTGGATGCGCGCCCGCCTCGGCCGGCGCATGGACGAGACGCTCCGCGACCCGGAGGCGGCGCGGCGGGCCGGGCTGCGCCCCGAGGCAGTCCGGCAGCTCTGGACCGCGTTCCTCGCGGGCGCGCCGGGGATGTACTGGTCGCGGATCTGGGCCATCTACGCGCTCATCCGCTGGTGCCACGCCAACGGGGTGTACCGATGAACGCCAGCTCCTCGCCGCCCGCCCTCGTCGACGCCGCGCCCCGGCCGGCCCGCGTGCCGCCCAGCTCCGGCGCTGCGCCCGCGATCGCGTGGAAGAACATCGGCGTCCTGCGCGGGATCGCCATGTGCCTGGTCGTCCTCCAGCACGCGACGCACTGGGTGTTCAGCGTCCGCCGGATCTCGCTGGAGGCCCAGCCGATGTCGGCGCTCGAGGGCCTGGTGGAGGTGATCGGGCGCGGGCTGAGCCCCGTGGCCATGCCGGCGTTCCTGTTCGTCACCGGCTACTTCGTGGCCCGGTTCTCGGCCTCCCGCCCGGCGGCCTGGACCGCGGCGCGCCGCATGGCGGTGCGGTACGCGTTCTGGACCCTCCCCGGGTTCGCCTTCTTCGCCCTGCGCGACCAGCGCTTCGACGTGCACGAGGCGCTCTACGCGTTCGTCACCGGCGGCCCGTTCATCTCGTACTGGTTCTTCCCGCTCATCGTGGCGCTCCTCCTCGCCGCCCCCGCCCTGGTGCGCGCCTGCGATCGCTGGCCGCGCGCGATGCTCGGCCTGGGCGTCGCGATCCAGGCGACGCTTGTGATCGCCTTCTACGTCGAGATGCACACCGGCTGGTCGTCCCGGCTCCTGTTCAACCACGCCCCGTACATGCGGCTGCCGTTCTTCCTCTACGGGGTGCTCTTCTCGCGCCGCGCCGACGCCATCCTCGGCGCCCTGGGCCGGCACCGCCGGGCGCTCGCGGCCACGGTCGCGGCGCTCGCCGTGGCGACCGTCGCGGAGGCCGTCGTCGTCGGCTCGACCGCGCGGGACGGGAGCCCGGCGGCGTGGGGCGAGGTCACCTTCAACTTCGACGGGCTCTTCCTGCACCTGCTCCAGGTCGCCTTCGCCGCCTGGCTCATCTCCGTGCCCTCGCGAGAGACCCGGTTCCGCGCCGCCGCGCAGGACGTCGGGCTGCACTCGATGGCGATCCTCCTCCTCTCCGACGCGGTCCTGATCGTCTGCATGACCGGGCTGTGGCAGGCAGGGTACCTCCTCGGCCCCCTCCAGCCGGGCATCCCTCCGGCGTACCTGCTGTCGCAGTGGTGGTTGCCGCTCATCGCCGCGGCGGGCGTGCTCGTGCCCGTCCTGGTCCAGCGCGGGACCGAGCGCGTCGTGGGCAAGCGCGTCGGCAATCTGCTCTTCGGCTGACGCGCCATGCCCAACGCGCTCGCCTATGCGGTCCTCGCGGTCTGGCCCGTGGTGGCGCTCGTCGTGTTCGCGTCCCCGGGGGCGCGCGCCCACCTCGCCCGGACGACCGCCTGGATGATGCTGCTGCCGGCGATGTTCCTGCCGGCGGCCGCGGAGCTCTCGCTCCCCGCCCTGCCCGCCCTCGACAAGCACCGGATCGCGTTCCTGTCGATCGCCGCCGGGCTCCACCTGTTCCACCGCCCGCGGATGCAGCGCACGGGCGGCGGGCTCTGGTTCCCCCGCGCGCTCATGGCCGCCCTCGCCGCCTGCCTGTTCGAGACGATCGCCCGGAACGGCGACCCGCTCGTCTACGGCCCCACCAAGCTCCCGGGCCTCACGACGCACGACGGCGTCTCGGCCCTCGCCGCCCTCGTCCTCGACCGGTACGTCGCCTTCTCGGTCGGGCTGCGCGTCTTCCGGACGGAGGACGATCTCCGGGCGCTGTTCCGCGTCCTCACGCGCTGCGCCCTCATCTACCTGCCGCTGGCCGCCTTCGAGGTCCGGATGAGCCCGCAGCTCCACTACTGGATCTACGGGTACTACCAGCACGCGTTCGGTCAGATGGCCCGGGGCGGGAGCTTCCGGCCCCTGCTGTTCATGGCGCACGGCCTCACGGTGGCGTTCTTCGGCGCGCTCTGCTTCACCGCCGCGCTGGGGCTGCACCGCGTCCGCGATCGGGAGTGGCCCCGCCCCTGGGTCCGGCTCGGCGGCGTCGCCCTGCTCCTCGTCCTGTGCAAGAGCATGGCGTCCATCCTCTACTCGGCGTTCGCCCTCGGGATGGCGCCGCTCCTCCGGCGGCGCGTGGGCAAGTGGGCCCTGCTCGCCGTCGCCGCGGTGGTGGTCACGTTCCCCGTCACGCGGTTCACCGACGTGTTCCCCACGGACCAGATCGTCGCGCTGGCGGCCCGCGTGAGCGAGGAGCGCGCGGCGTCGCTCCAGTTCCGGTTCGACAACGAGGACCTGCTCCTCCACCGCGCGATGGAGCGCCCCGCCTTCGGCTGGGGGACGTGGGGCCGGAACCGCGTCTACTCTCCGTGGGGGGACGACGTGGCCGTCACGGACGGCCAGTGGATCATCGTGCTCGGGGTGTTCGGGGTGGTCGGGCTCGCGGGGTTCCTGCTGTTCACGCTCGCGCCGCTCGTGCGCTTCCTCTGGAACCAGCGGCGGATGGCGCCCGACGCGCGGACGCTGGCCGGCCAGCTCGCCCTCATGGTCACGATCTGCACCGTCGACGTCCTGCCCAACGCGTGGGGCGACCTCCTGCCCCTCGCGTTCGCCGGCGCGCTCTTCACCCTCTCGGGAGAGCTGGCGCGCCGGCGGCAGCGGGGGGAGCCCGCGCGCGGGGAAGCGC
>JAEYOU010000640.1 GCA_023411405.1 Pseudomonadota bacterium
GCCGTGCTCTGCGGCCCGCGGCGCGCCGAGCTGGCACGGCTCGCGCGCGGCTCGCTCGACGCGGACGTCCTCCTCCTCGACGACGGGTTCCAGCACCGCGCGCTCGCGCGCGATCTCGACGTGGTGGTGCTCGACGCCGCAAACCCCTTCGGCAACGGCCACCTCCTGCCGCGCGGGCCCAACCGCGAGCCGCCCCACGCCTTGCACCGGGCCGGCCTCGTGTGGCTCTCGCGCGTCGAGGGCGCGACGCCCGAGGGGCTCGATCGGCTGCGTGTCCTCTCCCGCGACGCGACCGGGCACCCGCCGGTCGAGTCCCGCCACGAGCCGGTCGAGCTGCTCGACGGCGCGCTCCGCGTCGCGCAGGGGCTCGAGGGGCTGCGCGGGCAGCGGGTGCGGCTCCTCTCCGGCATCGCCCGCCCGCTCGCCTTCCGGCGGACGGTGGAGGCCCTGGGCGCGGCGATCGTGGCCGAGCACCGCTTCGCCGACCACCACCGGTTCCGGCCGGGCGAGCTGCGGCAGGTGCTCGAGGGCGCCGGCCGCGCGGGCGACTGGGTCGTCACGACGGAGAAGGACGCGGTCCGGCTCGGGCAGGACGTCGCGGAGCATCCGGCGCTCCGGGTCCTGCGGATCGAGGCCCGCGTGGTGCGGGGCGAGGAGATCCTCTCGCGGGCCCTCGACGCGGCCCTGACGCGGTTCCTCCCGGTGTAGAGTCGCACGCATGGCGCGCCTGTTCGGGTGGATCCTGGTCCGGCTGCCGCGGCGGCTCCTCGCCGCCGCGTTCGGCGCGCTCGGCGTGCTCGTCTGGGCGCTCGGCGTCCGCCGCCGGGTGGTGCTGGCCAACCTGCGGCTCGCGTTTCCGGAGAAGACCGAGGCCGAGCGCCGCGCCATCGCCCGCGGCACCTTCCGCCACCTCGGCGAGATGATCCCGGAGTTCCTCCGCGTCCCGTGGCTCCCGCCGGAGGAGCTCGCGCAGCTGTTCGAGTACGAGGGGTGGGAGAACTTCGAGCGCGCCCAGGCGGAGGGGAAGGGCGTCATCGCCTGCACCGGGCACTTCGGCCACTTCGACCTGCTCGCCGCCGCCCACAACCTGCGCGGGGTCCCGATGACGACCATCAGCCGGAAGATGGCGGTCGGCCTGTGGAAGGGGACGCGCGCGCGCGCCGGCGTGCAGGAGATCTACGTGAAGCGCGGCCAGACGTTCGGCGCGGCGGTGAAGGCGCTCCGCGCCGGCCGGGTGCTCGGCTTCGTGATCGACCAGAGCGAGGCGTACCGGAGCGCCATCTACCCGACGTTCTTCGGCGTCCCCGCCGCGACCTCGCCCACGCCCGCGGTGCTCTCGCGGCGGACCGGGGCGCCGGTGGTCTTCACCGTCTCGGTCCCGCTCCCGGACGGCCGTCACCGCGTGATCATCGAGGGCCCGTTCCACCCGCCCGCGACGGGCGACCACGAGCGCGACGCCGTGACCTTCCTGCAGGATCTGAACGACCGCCTCGAGGGCTGGATCCGCCGCCACCCGGAGCAGTGGTACTGGCTGCACCGCCGCTGGAAGCGGCGCGGCCGCGCGCCCGCGGGGGCCGCAGCGTCGTTGACCTCCTCCGGCGAGGGAGGGTAGGAACCTTGGCCGTGCGTCGCCCCGCCGAGTCCGATCCCGCGCACGCCGCGCTCGCGCGCCTCCTCGACCGCCTCCCCGGGGCGGCCGTCACGGTGGTGGGCGACTTCGTCGCCGACGAGTACGTCTTCGGCGAGACGGAGCGCGTGAGCCGCGAGGCGCCCGTCCTCATCGTCCGGTACGAGTCGTCCGAGCTGAAGGCAGGCTGCGCCGGCAACGCGGCGCTGAACCTCGCGGCGCTCGGGGTGAAGGTGCGCGCCGTCGGCGTGGTCGGGGAGGACGCGCTCGGCGCGGCGCTCACCGACGTCCTGGCCCGGGGCGGCGTGGACGTGTCCGGGCTGGTGCGCGTCGGCGGCCGGCCGACCGAGGCCAAGACCCGCGTGCTGGCCGGCGGACGCTCGACCCGCCGCCAGCAGATGCTCCGGATCGACCGTGCCGCGTCCGAGCCGCTGCCGGCGCGGGTCGAGAAGGCGCTCGTCCAGGAGCTGTCGCGCGCCGCCCGGCGCGCGGGAGCCGTCCTCGCGAGCGACTACGGCTCGGGGGCGGTGGGAACCCTGGTGAAGGACGCGCTCCGCCGGCTCCGCCGCGACGGGCTCCCGGTCTGCGCCGACTCGCGGTACGCGCTCCCGACCTTCCACGGGCTCACGATGGTGAAGCCGAACGAGGTGGAGCTCGAGGCCGCGAGCGGGCGCGCGGTCGCCGGTCCCGGCGGGCTCGAGCGCGCGGCGCGCGCGCTGCTCCGCAAGGTCCGGTGCGACATGCTGCTCGTCACCCGCGGGCGGAACGGGATGTCGCTCTTCCGCGCCGGGCGTCCGCCCGTCCACGTGCCCGCGCACGGCGTCATCGACGCCGTGGACGTCACGGGCGCGGGCGACACCGTGGCCGCGGCCTTCACC
>JAEYOU010000674.1 GCA_023411405.1 Pseudomonadota bacterium
CCGGCGCCTCGGTGACGCTGACGGCCACGGCCGCCGCGGGCTCGACGTTCTCGGGCTGGAGCGGCGCGTGCACCGGCACCGCCCCGACCTGCGTGACGACGATGACGGCCGCCCGCTCGGTCGGCGCAGCCTTCGGCGGCAGCACGGGCGGCACGACGCCGTGCTCGAACCCGGTCACGATCACCAACCACTCCGGGAACTTCAACAGCACCGGCGCGGTCTGCCTCCGGACCAGCATGACCGTCCGCGGCTGGGGCTGCTCCAACTTCCAGGGTCGCACCGTGAGCGTGAACGGCGGCGCCGCGACCGCCACCTGCGGCGCCGGGCCGTTCCCGCTGGCCAAGCACACCGACGGATACACGTACTTCTCGGTGACCGGCGGCCAGTACCCGTGGGCGAGCCTCTACGCGTGGTAGGAGCGCCGCGCGCGTTCTGAAGGGACCATCGCGGTCGCTCCGGCCCGTCGATCGGGTCGGGGCGGCCGCGTTCCCCGTTCACGCGGACCCCGCCGCGAGCAGATCAACGGAACAGGACGTCGCGGCCGACCCGCTGGATCAGCAGGTCGCGATAGTGCTCCGCCTTCGCGATCTGCTGGTATTCGAGCGGGTTGAAGTCGTCGGTGATGATCGTCCCCCCGTCCCCGGGGACGTTCACCTCCCGCTCCCGGAGCCACGCCGCGGCGGCCCCGCCGTCCCCGTCCTCGGCGAGGACCAGCTCGCGGTCCGACACGACGAAGACGAAGTCGTTGAAGGCGGCGGTGGGGGACGCGACGAACGTGCGCCGGTGCCGGAAGAGCTGGTCGAGGGTGCGCGCCACCGAGCGGACGGGCTGCTGGTCACGCTCGGCCGTGAAGCCCACGAAGTTCACGGCCAGCACGCCGCCCGGCCGCAGCCGCGCCTTCAGCTCGGTCATCGCCTCCAGGCTGAGGACGTGGGTGGGCTCGGAGCCCCCCGTGAAGCAGTCGTGCACGATGAAGTCGTACTGCTTCGCGAGCTTCTTCACGTGGTAGCGGGCGTCGCCGACCAGGACGCGGCCGGTGGGGCGAAAGGAGAAGTGGCGCGCGGCGGCCTCGGCCACGGCGGGATCGATCTCCACGGCGTCGGTCGAGACGCCGAACCGGGCATAGACGCCCACCAGGTGGCCGGCGCCCAGCCCGACGAGCAGCGCCTCCGTGCCTCGCCGATCGAACCACGGCAGGAGCCCGACCACCTGCTGGTAGCCGAGGAGGCCCGTGCCCGATGCGCGATCCTCGGCGCCGATGGTCGAGGAGTCGGACAGGAGCCAGCGGATCCCGCTGGACTCCTGGTCGAGCACGCGCACCCAGCCGTAGTAGGTCTCCGCCTCGGAGCGGGAGACGTAGCCCGGGTAGCGCCTGCCGCGCTGGGCGAGCGCCAGGCCCGCGACGACCGCGAGGACGACGAGGCCGATCAGCGCCCACCGGACCGGCGAGTGGCTCGCGCCGAGCCTGCGGCGCTCGTAGGCCGACAGGAACGTCGAGAGCACCACCAGCGCGACGCTGATCGTCAGGAGGATCGCGCGCGTCCCCGCCACCGGAAGCAGGAAGAACCCCAGCGCGAGCGTACCGCCCACGCTCCCGAGGGTGCTGACGGCGTAGATCCTCCCCGCGGTGGTGCCGACGTCGTCGAGCCGGTGCGCCGCCATCTTGATGACGAACGGCCCAGCCATGGCGAGGAGGGTGAGCGGGAACGTGAAGAGGACGAGCGCGCTGGCGAAGGCCCCGCCCCGGAGCCCCAGCACGTCGGCGGCGGTCTGCACCGGCTTGCTCAGGAGCGGGATGAGCCCGATCCAGGCGGCCGCCGCCAGGACGACGTGCGAGAGGCGGAGCCCCGCGGCACGGTCCGCCAGGCGCCCCCCGACCCAGTAGCCCACCGAGAGCGCGATGAGGGCGACGGAGATCAGCGACGACCAGACGATCAGGCTCACGCCGTAGAACGGGCCGATGATGCGCGTTCCCAGGAGCTCGATCATCATGATCGCGGCGCCGGTCGTGGACACGACGACGTAGTAGACGAGCCGATCCCGGCGCTCCGGGGCGGGCTTGCTCGTCGAGGCGGGGGCCGGGGGCGGGCGCCGCTGGGGGGTCGTCGACATGGTCTCCTCGGCGACCGGGGATCGTGTCCGGCCCTCGCCGTCCCGCGCCCGGGTCGCTCGCCGCAAGCGTACCGCGAGACGCGAACGCGGCACGTCCCGAGACCTGGGCAGGCCCCTTCGTGGCCCCGGTGCTCCGGCGGTCAGGTCTCCACGATCACCAGCACCGGCGCGCTCGACACCGCCTGGCGCGCGAGCGCGGCGACGATGACGTTCCAGCCGGGCGCGGGGGTGCAGCGCAGCTCGGCGGAGAGCTACGAGGGAGAGAAAGCACATGGCGAACTCGTCCAGGCGCCGATTCGCCTCGGCCTGGACGCTTGCTAGCGCGAGTCCGGTCACATCCACACCGGACTCGCGCTAACAAGTCCAGTGATGGGGTGCAGATCATCTCAGTGTAGTGTCATCCCAGCTCACGGTGACAGCATACCGGGCGCCCGTGACGTAAGCTCTGGATGCGATGCCGGTGACGCCCAGGAGCGAACGAATGACCCGCTTCGGCGCGACGTGGGATCGTTCGCTCCGGTGGACGACCTGGCTCGTCGGGCTCATCCTCTTCGGCGTCGCGGGCGGACTCCTGGCGCTGAGCTTGGTCGTGCCCGCGGCCTTGCCGCCGGCGCTCCTCACGTGCGCGATCACGGCCGTGGTCGTGGGGATCACGTGGCTGCTGGCGCCCACGGGGTACGAGCTCCAGCCGCGGGCGCTCGTCGTGCGCCGCCGCGTCCGTCCCATCTCCGTGCCGCTGGAGCAGATCCGCGGGGTCGATCGGCTGGCGGACGGAGCGTCCCACCGGGCGGTGCAGCTCTGGGGGAGCGGCGGACTGTTCGGCTGGATCGGCGAGCACTGGAACCGGCGCCTGGGCCTGTTCCGGATCTACGCCACCCGGCGGAAGGACCTGGTGAGGATCGACACCGAACGCGAGCTGTTCGTCCTCTCACCGGACGACCCCGACGTCTTCGTGGCGGCGGTCCTCCAGCGGGCGCCCCGCGCACGGAGAGGGGCCGCGCCCGCGCCGGGGCGGCAGGGGATCGCGAGGGCCCGCATCCTCCGGAGCGTCGCGGCGATCGCCGCCCTCGCGCTCGTCGGACCGGGCGCGCTGTTCGCCGCGCTCCACGGGTTCGCGCCGGTCGCGGCCTCCGTCGAGGACGACGTCATCCGCGTCGAGCGGCGGTGGGCGGGACCGATCGAGATCCCCCTCCGGACCGTGCATGGCGCAGCGCTGCTGCCGTCGCAGGGCGGACGGCGCTGGTGGCGCACCGCGGGGACCGATCTCGGCGACGTGCGGTACGGTCGGTTCGCCTCCCGGGAGCTGGGAGCGTTCCAGCTCTACGCCTGGCGGCGCGATCGCTACGTGCTGGTGGAGACCCACGACGGGCGTCTGGTCCTCACCCCCGACGAGCCGGAGCGGTTCGTCGAGGAGGTGCGGCGCGGGCTGGACGATCGCTGACCACCTCTCCTCGGAGGCGCTCAACATGCCCACCCAGCACACCGTGCTCCTCGTCGGCGGCACCGGACGCACGGGCGGCCGTGTCCTGCGGCAGCTCCTGGATCGTGGCGTCCACGTCCGCTCGGTCGTGCGATCGCGCGGGAAGCTCCCGCCGGACGTCGCCGGGCACCCCGACCTGACGGTGATCGAAGCGAGCCTCCTGTCCCTTCGAGACGAGGAGCTGCACCAGCACCTCCGCGGCTGCGATGCCGTCGTCTCTTGCCTCGGGCACGTCCTCAGCCTCCGCGGAGTCTTCGGGCCACCGCGCGACCTCGTCACGATCGCGACGAGGCGCCTGTGCCGCGGGATCGAGGCGCTGCAGCCCGCGGCTGCGGTCAAGCTCGTCCTCATGAGCAGCGTCTCGGTCCATCGCCCCGGCGGCGTCGACGCGCGCCGAGGCGCGTGGGAGCGGGCGTTCCTCTTCGGGCTCCGCGGCTTGCTTCCACCGGCCCTGGACAACCAGCGCGCGGCGGACTTCCTCGTCGACGAGCTCGGGCCCGACCACGCCTTCGTCCAGTGGGTGGTCATCCGCCCGGATTCGCTCATGGAGGGCGACGTCTCGGAGTACGCGCTGCACGAGGGCCTCGTGGACGGCCTGTTCGCGCCCGGCCGCACGAACATGGCCAACGTCGCGCACTTCATGTGCGAGCTGGTGACGGACGCGAACCTGTGGGCGGACTGGAAGGGCAAGCTGCCCGTGATCACCAACGCCGAGGCGTCGCGCGCCCCCGCGCCGTGACGTGGCCGCCCGCCTCGCCAGCCCCTGCAGACCTGCATACCAAGCCCAAGGATCGCGCCGGACATGGTCGTCTAGCGAACGTCTAGCTCGCGCGGGGTTCGGAGGATGTCCGGTCCGGTCCGCGCGGTCGATACCTACGAGATCGTCTCCCACGGCGAGCGGGTGGGGGAAGTGCACGGATCAAGGGCGCGACGCCGCCCCGTGGTGTACCCATCTCCACCAGCCTCGAACGCCGAGGAGCACTAGTGGGGGCATCAGCGCGAATAGGCAGACCAGCCACATGTCCCGGCGGTAGTCGGCGAAACGCTGTTCGTTCTCCAAGCGGATCTCGGCAGGAGTTGCCCTCCGCTCCAGTCCGAGACTCGCCGGGATCGCGTCTTCCCCGGGAGCGCGCTCGTACACGTGGCAACCCGAGCGCAGTCACTGCTGCGGTCCACAGACAAGCCAGCACCACCAAGGTCTTGAACAGGCGATCCAGCATGGCGCCGAAGGCGTGGCGTTCGCCGCTCTACGTCGCGTTTGCGCGGGCGTTCGTCGCGTTCGCGATCATCACACTTCGCCCTTCCTCCTCTTCTGGGCTGAGCGGAGGGTCGACTCGGCCGTCCGCGTACACATCATGGATACCCGTCTCGGCGTTGTTGCGGCGCAGAATCATCCTGGCGACGTGACTGGTGGCGCTCACGGGATGGGCGGTCCATCTCTGGAAACCAGTAGGGTCCATCGGGCTCTCCCCAAGGCCTCAGCCTATGCGCCGGGGTCGGAGATCTGGAAGCGCTGCGGGCCAGCACGGTGGGTGTCGCGGACCGGAGTATCCCGGGGAGCGGGCGAGAGCCTGCTTCGCCCCTCTCGGTGGGATGCGATCTTTCTCCGGTCGTCGCAGGCGACCCACCGCTCCAGTGAGCGCAAGATCGGAGGGGGGTGCCGCATCTGTCGAGGGGCGGAGAGCGGGGAGGTGACCCGTCTCGGGCTGGGTCAGTCCGCTCCGGCCGCGAGAGCGGCGGATGCGGGGAAGCGTCGATCGGTGCAGCTCGTCTCGCTTACGCGCCGAGCGTGGGATCGATCCTGTCCGCCGTATCCTGCCCCGAAGAGCCGTGCGACGAGGGCGAGGAAGTTGAGCTTCAGCTCCGACACGCGTCCGATGTACTGGACGCGCGTCTCTACGTAAGCGGAGACGAGCTGCTCCAGCGAGAACGGCCGGATGGCGTGAACGCCTTCCAGTGCGGCGAGGTCGTGCTCCTCGCCGCGGCCCATCTTCATCAGCGCGACGTCGTGCAGGTCCGGTATCAAGACCGTGAGCTTCGCTGCACCGGGGATCGGAAAGGGCGTGAGCCGGTCCTCGAAGTCGTACGGAGGCTGGTGAATGCTCACGGCCTGCACCAGTGGCGGATCGGCCATCTTGGCGCGAGCCCGATCGACGGCGGACCAGAACGCGGGCTCGCGCGTCGAGATCACGTCGAGGTCGGTCGTCACGTACTCGTCGAGGCACGTGAGCCCGAGCACGGCTCCGCCGATGGCGACCACCGTGATGGGCTTCTCCAGCTCCGCGTCGATCCGTTGCAGGAGATCGACGAAGTGGCGAGCTGCGAACCTACGCTCCAAGGTGCTTCCTCGCGAACTCGCGGAGCGAGTCCTCGCGCACGTTCATGAGGAACCCCCAGCGGCGCATGATCTCGGGCGTCCGCTGCCGCGCGAGCTGCTCGTCGAGCCTCGTCTTGGGCGGCGGCAGGAAGACGGGCGTGGTGTTCCGGAACTCGTAGAGGTTCGCCGCCGCGCTCCGGGCCGAATGAAGAGGAGTCACCTCGGCGGTCACGTCGAGGAGCATCCCGAGCCGAGCTTCGAGGTGGCGCGCTCGCGCTTTCGCCTCGAGTTCCGCGAAGGACACCCGCTCGGCGTTCTTTGCCAAGACCACCGGGAGCACGAGGGCGAGCGTCGAGTCTTCCTCGACATGCTGCAGCGCGCGGAGGACCGCCTCGTCGAGTGGCATGTCGCACGACGGTGCGAACCCCGCCAGGGGGGCCCCGTGCGCTACCAGGGTCGGCCGTGGGTCATCGTCCCAGCTCACGGTGACAGTATACCGGCCGCACGTGGCGCAAGCTCCGTTGCGATGCTGGTGTCGCCCAGACCGAACGCATGACCCCCTTCGGCGCGCGCTGGGACCGGTCACTCCGGCTGACGACCTTGCCCGTCGGTCGTTCCCGCGTCGGGACGGCGCCGCACGGCGGAACCCGTCGGCCCCACATGCTAGAACCTCCAGCCTCATGCCGGAGATCGCCCAGCTCACGCCGATGATGCGGCAGTACCTGGAGACCAAGGCCAAGGTCCCGGACGCGCTCCTCTTCTTCCGCCTCGGCGACTTCTACGAGCTCTTCATGGAAGACGCGGTCACGGCGGCCGAGGTGCTCCAGATCACGCTCACCGCCCGGTCGAAGGGCGACGACAAGATCCCGATGTGCGGCGTGCCCTACCACGCGGCGCGGGGGTACGTGGCGCGGCTCCTGGAGAAGGGGTTCAAGGTCGCGATCTGCGATCAGGTCGAGGAGCCGGGGAAGGGCACGCTGGTGAAGCGCGAGGTGACGCGGGTGGTCACCCCGGGCATGGTGCTCGACGATCAGGTCCTCGATCCGCGCGAGGCGAGCTTCCTCGCGGCGGTGGTCCTGGACGAGCAGGGCGGCGGGCTGGCGCTGCTCGACGCGTCCACGGGCGAGCTGCGCTGCGGCGAGGTCGCCGACGACGCGCGCCTCCTCGACGAGCTCCGGCGCGCGGGCGTGCGCGAGCTCATCT
>JAEYOU010000003.1 GCA_023411405.1 Pseudomonadota bacterium
GCCCGGGGAGGCGGCCGCGGGGCGCGGCTTCTCCGGCGCCGGCGGCGGGGACGCGGGGGGCGCGGCCACGGCCTCGGCCTCCAGCTCGGAGACGTCGAGCTCGAGGTCGTCCAGCCCGTCGCCCGAAGGCGGGGGCGGCTCCTCCGAGCCGGCCTCCTCGCCGCGCGTCGCGGCCATGAGGTCCACGAGGGCGCGGCTCTCGCGGGTCAGCTCGAGGAACTTGATACCCATCCCGGGGGCCCGCTCGGGTTCGCCCGGCGCGGACGGCGGCGTCGTCCACCGGACGACTCCCTTGCCCCGGATCACGCACTCCCCGTTCTCCAGGGTGACCTCGAGCGCGACCTCGGTGCCCGGCGGCTGCAGGTCGCGTGTCCGGACGAAGATCCCGCCCCGCGAGACGTTGAGCGCGTACCGCTCCACGAACGCATCCATGGACCCGAGCGCCAGGCGGATCGGGAGCTCGGTCGGCGCGCGGGGATCGCGGCGGTTGTCTCGGGACATCGCAGCCCGATTGTATCCCGCAGGGGCTGCCCCGCTAGCCCGTCTCCAGGGGGAGCGGGGGGTGACCACAATGGCGCCAGGGTGAACGGCTTGCAGCCGCGCAGGGCGTCACCCACCTTCGCCTGCACGCCCGATCGGCGAACCCCCGGAGGCTCCACGTGAAGAAACCCGTCCAGATCGCGCCGGCCCAGGGTCGGCTTGCCATCCTCCTCCCCGGCCTCGGCGCGGTGGGCACGACCCTCGTCGCGGGCGTGGAGGCCATCCGTCGGGGCCTCGCGAAGCCGTTCGGCTCGCTCACGCAGATGGGCACGATCAGGCTCGGGAAGCGCACCGAGCGCCGGACGCCCCTCATCCGCGAGCTCGTGCCGCTGGCACCCCTCACCGACGTCCGGTTCGGGGGCTGGGACGTCTTCGAGGACGACGCGTACGAGTCCGCCCGCCACGCCGCCGTGCTCGACCCGGCGCTCCTCGAGCAGCTCAAGGAGCCGCTCTCCGCGGTCCGCCCGATGCCGGCGGTCTTCTCCCATGAGTACGTGCGGCGCCTCGCCGGGCCGAACGTCAAGCGGGGCGGGACCAAGCGCGATCAGGGCGAGGCGCTCCGCGAGGACATCCGCCGGTTCATGGCCGAGAACGACTGCGCGCGCGCGGTGATGGTCTGGTGCGCGTCGACGGAGGTCTACCTCCAGCCGACGGCGGCGCACGCGGACCTCGCCCGCTTCGAGGCGGCCATGGCGGCCGATGACCCTGCCATCGCCCCGTCGATGATCTACGCCTGGGCCGCGCTCCAGGAGGGCGTCCCCTTCGCCAACGGCGCGCCCAACCTGACCGTGGACGTCCCGGCGCTGCAGGAGCTCGCCCGGAAGAAGGGCCTGCCCATCGCGGGCAAGGACTTCAAGACCGGACAGACGATGCTCAAGACCGCGCTCGCCCCGATGCTCAAGGCGCGCCTGCTCGGGCTCGCGGGCTGGTTCTCGACGAACATCCTCGGGAACCGGGATGGCGAGGTGCTCGACGATCCCGGGAGCTTCAAGACGAAGGAGGTCTCGAAGCTCTCGGTCCTCGAGCACATCCTCCAGCCCTCGCTCTACCCCGACCTGTACGGCCAGTTCGAGCACAAGGTCCACATCCACTACTACAAGCCGCGCGGCGACAACAAGGAGGGGTGGGACAACATCGACATCGTCGGGTGGCTCGGGTACCCGATGCAGATCAAGGTGAACTTCCTCTGCCGGGACTCGATCCTGGCGGCGCCCGTGGCCCTCGACATCGCCCTCTTCCTCGACCTGGCGCACCGCGCCGGAATGTCGGGGATCCAGGAGTGGCTGTCGTTCTACTTCAAGAGCCCGATGGTCGCCGAGGGGCTCTACCCCGAGCACGACCTCTTCATCCAGCAGACCAAGCTCAAGAACACGCTCCGCCACATGGCGGGCGAAGAGCTCATCACCCACCTCGGGCTGGATTACTACGAACGCTAGATTAGGACAGGCCCCGAGGAGGACCACTTCCACATGGCCTACGTCGTCGCCGAGCCCTGCATCAAGTGCAAGTACACCGACTGCGTCGAGGTCTGCCCGGTCGACTGCTTCTACGAGGGACCGAACTTCCTCGTGATCCACCCGGACGAGTGCATCGACTGCGGCGCCTGCGAGCCCGCCTGCCCCACCAAGGCCATCTTCCCGGAGGAGAGCCTCCCGGCGAAGTGGAGCGAGTACGTCCAGCTGAACGCAGACCTCTCGAAGAGCTGGCCCAACATCACCGAGAAGAAGGATCCGCTCCCCGAGGCTGAGCAGTTCAAGGACGTCGAGGACAAGCGCAAGCTGCTCGAGCAGTGAGGCGTCCGGGGCGGACCGCCCGGCGAGCAAGATCGGCGCAGGCGGACTTCGCCTATTGCGCCCGGGACGGGCCTTTGCTAGAAACCCGTCCGCTTCGCCCAGGTGGTGGAACTGGTAGACACACCATCTTGAGGGGGTGGCGCCGTAAGGCGTGCGAGTTCGAATCTCGCCCTGGGCACAACGAGAAAGGGGATCCGGGAAACCGGATCCCCTTCTCGCTTTCTGGGCCCTGGACGGAGCCCGGCGCGCCGCGCCGGGCCCTCGGGTCGCTGGCTACTTCGTACCTTCCGCGGGCGCCGCGGGCTGCTCGGCCGGCGCCGCGTCGGCGGGCTTCGCGTCGGCGGGCGCGGCCGGGGCTGCCTGCTCGACGGCGGGATCCTCCGGGATGTCCCGGCGCATGCCGCGCGTCGAGTGGACCGCGAGGTAGACGGACGTCAGCATGAAGATCCCGGCCGACACGCTGGTCACGCGGCCGAGGAACGACTGCGAGCCGCGCGCGCCGAAGACGGTCTGGGAGCCGCCACCGCCCATCCCGGCGCCGATCCCTCCGCCCTTACCGGCCTGGAGGAGGATCACGAGGATGAGGAAGAGGCAGACGAGGACGTGGACGATGGTGATGAAGGTGATCACCGGAGTGCGCCTTTCACGATGGCCAGGAAGTCCGGCGCCTTCAGGCTCGCTCCCCCGACGAGGGCGCCGTCGACGTCGGGCTGCGACATGAGCTCCTTCGCGTTGTCGGGCTTGACGGAGCCACCGTACTGGATCCGCATGGCGTCCGCCACTGCCCCGCCCAGCTCCCTCAGGATCTTGCGGATGGCGGCGTGGACCTCCTGCGCCTGCGCCGTGGTGGCGGTCTTGCCGGTGCCGATCGCCCAGACCGGCTCGTAGGCGATCGTGATCTTGCCCAGCTGCTCGGCCGTGAGGCCGGCGAGCCCCTGCCGCACCTGGCGATCGACGATCTCGAGCGTGCGGTTGGCCTCGCGCTCCGCGAGCGTCTCGCCCACGCAGACGATCGGCGCCAGCCCCGCCGCGAGCAGCGCGGCGGTCTTCTTGCGGACCGTCTCGTCGGTCTCGCCGAAGAACTGCCGGCGCTCGCTGTGGCCGACGATGCCGTGCTTGCATCCGGCCTCGGCCAGCATGGGCGCGGCGATCTCGCCGGTGAAGGCGCCCTGGACCTCCCAGAAGACGTCCTGGCCGGAGACCTCGATGGCCGTGCCCTGGACGGCCTGTGCGACCGCGTGGAGGGCGGTGAACGGCGGCGCCACCGCGACCTGGACCTTCCCGGCCGCCTCGCCGACGCCGGCGGCGAGCTCCTTCACGAGCGCCACCGCCTCCTGAACCGACTTGTGCATCTTCCAGTTGCCGCAGACGAACTTGGTACGCGCCACGTTCACTCCTCGCAGGCCTTCACCCCGGGCAGCTCGCGCCCCTCGACGAACTCGAGGGCGGCGCCGCCGCCGGTGGAAACGTGCTTCATCCGGGAAACGAGCCCGGCCTCCTCGACCGCCGCTGCGCTGTCGCCGCCGCCGACCACCGTCACGGCCGCGCTCTCCGCCATCGCGCGCGCGATGCCGAAGGTCCCTTCCGCCCAGGGCCGCTGCTCGAACAGGCCCATCGGCCCGTTCCAGAAGACGGTGCCCGCCCCGAGGATCCGCTGGCGGTACACGTCCAGCGTCTTCGGGCCGATGTCCAGGCCCATGAGCTCGCCGGGGATGGCGCGGTCGTTCACCACCCTCCGCGAGTCGGCGTTCCCCGGCGCGGCGCCGCAGACGTGATCGACCGGGAGCAGGAGCTCCACTTTTCGGGCGCGCGCGCGCTCCAGCAGCTGGCGCGCGAGCTCGAGCCGGTCGCGCTCGACGAGGCTCCGCCCCGTCGGCACCTCCTGCGCAGCGAGCAACGTGTACGCCATCGCGCCGCCCACGAGCACCGCGTCGGCGCGGGCGAGCAGCGCGTCGATGACGCGGATCTCGTCCGAGACCTTCGCGCCGCCGAGCACGGCCACGAAGGGCCGCCGGGGCTGGCCGAGGGCCTGGCCGAGGAACTCGAGCTCCTTCTTCAGGAGGAAGCCGGCCGCCCGCTCCTTCACGAACGCCGCCATCCCGGCGGTGCTCGCGTGGGCCCGGTGCGCCGCGCCGAAGGCGTCGTTCACCCAGACGTCGCAGAGCGCCGCGAGCTCGCGGGCGAACGCGTCGTCGTTCGCCTCCTCCTCGGGGTGGAAGCGCAGGTTCTCGAGGAGCAGCACCTGCCCCTCGCGCAGGTCCCTCACGAGCTTGCGCACGCCGTCGCCGACGCAGTCGTCCGCCAGGATGACGTCCTGATCGAGGAGTTCGGAGAGGCGCGCGGCCGCGGGCTCCAGCGTGAAGCCGACGCGATCCTCCGCCTTCCCCCTGGGCCGACCGAGGTGCGAGGCCACGATGAGCCGGGCTCTCGCCTGGAGGGCATGCTGGAGCGTCGGCAGCGCGGCGCGGATGCGCGCGTCGTCGGTCACGCGCCCCTGGGCGTCGAGCGGGACGTCGAAGTCCACGCGCACGAACACCCGCTTGCCCGCGAGGTCGAGCCTGTCGATGGTCCGGAGTGGCATCTGCCGGCGTAGAACCCGTGAACGTGGACGAGCCCGCTCCCGCGCCCGTGGAGCGAAAGCCGGGCTCGGGCTCGGGCTCGTTCAGGGTTCGGGTGGAAAAGCCGCCGAAAACTACTTGTCGCCACCACGGGGTGTCAACGGAAACTCGAGCGTGATCAAGCCTCGAAACGCAGAGACGGCGCCAGCTTGGCTGGCGCCGCCCCGGGTGCGGCAGCGGAAGCTGTCGGTGCGACGCAGCGCCCTAGAGCGCGGCGCGCCAGGTGCCCTGGCCCGCCTCTGCGGGCGGCGCGGCAGGCGCTCCGTGATCGGCGCGAAGATCCTGCGTCACGAGATCGATGAGCTCGGTCGACAGGCTCAGGATCTGGTTCGGCGAGTACCCGTTTCCCCGGAGCTCCTTGAAGAGCGACTTGGCGAGGATCCTCGTGCCCTTGACTTCCTGTCCTGAGATCATTTCTGAGCTTTCTCCCCGGAGTAAGCTTGGTACGCCACTCTTGGATGCCGAGGGAGTGAGCAAACCACGGGCCAGACACACCGCTGCCAGTATGACCTCAAGGTTTTCACCTGGTTCGGGCCGCCTACTCCCTTTATGGAGAGCAGCCCGGGTGCGTAGTCGCGTACGCATCCCACCATCCCTGGACAGCGTGGCCGCGTAGCCCGCTTCGCGCCGAAGGCCTGCCGATTGCGCTACCGAGTCTCGAACATCCCCCTCTGGCTCGACGAGGACGAGTCCCGCCTCGTCGAGCGCGCCGCCGAGCGCCTGGGCGTCTCGCGCGGGCAGCTCTCGGACGTCCTCGTCGTCCGGCGCTCGCTCGACGCCCGCAAGCGCGGCCATCCTCGGTGGCTCGTGAACCTCGAGGTGGAGCTGGAGAGCGCCCCGCGCGGCGTGACGCAGGACGTCACCCCGGTGGTCGCGCCGGACCCCCCTCCTGGCCCCGTCCGCGCGCCGGCCCTGCCGCCCGTCATCCTCGGCGCCGGCCCCGCCGGCCTCTTCTGCGCGTGGGCACTCCTCGAGCGGGGCGTGCCCTCCGTCGTGCTCGATCGCGGCAAGCCGGTCAGCCCCAGGCGCCGGGACGTCGCCGCGCTCATGCGAGCCGGCGCGCTCGACCCCGAGTCCAACATGAACTTCGGGGAGGGCGGCGCGGGCGCCTACACCGACGGCAAGCTCGGCACCCGCATCCACCATCCCGCCGTCCGGAAGGTCGTCGAGCTGTTTGCCCGCTTCGGCGGCGTGGCGCGCATCCTG
This sequence comes from Pseudomonadota bacterium, assembly GCA_023411405.1. GTDB lineage: Bacteria > Myxococcota > Myxococcia > Myxococcales > Anaeromyxobacteraceae > Anaeromyxobacter. The sequence goes on from JAEYOU010000003.1 coordinate 6,158, forward strand.
GCCGAGGGCAAGCCGCACGTCGGCTCGGACCTCCTGCCGGGCGCGATCTCCGCCATGCGCGAGGAGCTCGAGCGCGGGGGGTGCACGTTCCACTGGAACGCCCGCGCGGTGGATCTCGCCGTGGCCGACGGACGGATCCGCGGGGTCCGGCTGGCGGACGGCCGGTCGCTCGACTGCGATCGCCTGGTGCTGGCCCCGGGCAACAGCGCCCGCGAGCTGTTCGAGCTGTTCGCCGCGCGCGGGTGGCCGATCGAGGCCAAGCCCTTCGCCGTCGGCTTCCGCGCCGAGCACCCCCAACCGCTCATCGACCGCATCCAGTACGGGATGGAGCAGCGCCACCCCCGCCTGCCGCCGGCCGACTACAAGCTCGCGGACAACCCGAAGGTCGGCGGGGCGGCGCGCGGCGTCTTCTCGTTCTGCATGTGCCCGGGCGGCGTGGTGGTCCCGACGCCCACCGAGCCCGGCATGCAGTGCACGAACGGCATGTCCAACTCCCACCGCTCGTCGCCGCTCGCCAACGCGGGCATCGTGGTGGCGGTCTCGGAGGCGGACTTCGCGGCCGAAGGGTTCACGGGCCCGCTGGCCGGGCTCGCGTGGCAGCGCAAGTGGGAGCGGGCGGCGTACGAGCTCGGCGGCGGCGCATACCATGCGCCGGCGCAGCGACTCTCCTCGTACCTTGCGCGACGCCCCGGCGCCCCGCCGGAGCGCTCGTCGTACCGGCCGGGCCTCACGCCCGCCGACCTGCGCCTGCTGTACTCCCCCGCCATCCAGGAGGCCCTCGAGCGCGGCCTGCGCACGTTCGGCCAGAGGATGCGCGGCTTCGTGACCGACGAGGCGGTGCTCATCGGAGTGGAGACCCGGACCAGCTCGCCCTGCCGCCTGGTCCGCGGGGACGACCTCCAGTCGCCGGGGATCGCCGGCCTGTACCCGGCCGGCGAGGGCGCCGGGTACGCGGGTGGGATCGTATCCTCGGCCGTGGACGGCCTGCGCGTCGCGGAGGCGATCTGCGCACGCCTGGAGGTCGTCGCATGAGGCGGATCACGACGCGCTACGTCGTGCGCAACCAGCGCGGGGAGGAGCTGGTCGTCCCCTCCCTGTCCGATCTGCGCGGCCTGTACGCGTCCGGCTTCCTCGTGGACGGCACCGACCTCGTCCGGCGCGAGCGATCGACGGAGTGGTCCCCCGTCGCCACCTTCCCCGCGCTCCAGGGCGTTCGCGACACGCGGCGCGAGAGCCCGCTGCGGGTGACGCTGGTGATCGCGATCGGGATGGGGCTCGCCATCGCGATCGGCGTGATGGCCACGCGCTTCTGGTGAACGCACATGTGGTGAACGCGGGACCGCCTCTCAGCGCCCGCGTCCCCGCGCGCGGCGCGTAGCGCGCGACGCGCCCCTCACCGGGCGTGCGAGGTGATCCACCGACGCACCCCCCGGGGATCGACGCGGCGCGCCAACGATCCGGGGGATCAGTTGCCCGCGGGTACGACCACGGCGGCGATGCCGGTCTCGCGCTGGACGTCGTTCCGGTACCTGTCGGCAGCGGCGCGGGTCGTGAACCGGCCCGCGCGCACGCGGAACCAGTGCCCCTTCCCCGGCACGTCGGCCTCCTCGATGCGCGGGCCGAGCCCGCGGACGCCCTCGGCCAGCGCCTCGGCCTCGGCGCGCGTCTGGGCCGCGCCGAGCTGGACGGTCCAGGAGGCGAGCGGCTCCGCCTCGGGCTCCGCCGACGCAGCGGCCGGCTCGGGCCTCGGGGGCGGAGGC
>JAEYOU010000039.1 GCA_023411405.1 Pseudomonadota bacterium
GAGCGCCGGCCGCGCCGCGGACCGGCGGCCGAGCCTCGACCGGTCCTCCGCGCCGTGAGCGCCGCGGGCGCCCGGCAAGCTCCCGCTTTTTCTTGGTCCCGACGCCCGAGGCATGAAGCCGTCTCCCGGCACGCCTCGCGCAACGGGCGGGGGCATGCGCCCACTGCTCCGCGTCGTCTGCCCCGCGTTCGCCGCCGCGCTCGCCGCATGCCCGGTCCCTCCGCGGCTCCACCCGCGCGCGGCCGAGGAGGTCTCGCGCGGCTACGAGTACCTGACCGCCGGCGACCCGGAGCGCGCCGAGGTGGCGTTCCGGCACGCGCTCGCCTTCGACCCGGACTTCCCGGAGGGCGAGAACGGTCTCGGGGTCGTCGCCCGGACCCGCTCCGAGCTGAAGCAAGCGCGGCGGTCGTTCGAGCGCGCGGTCTCGCTGCGGCCCGACTTCGCCGAGGCGCACGCGAACCTGGGCGAGCTCCTCCTGTCGGAAGGAAAGACGCGCGAGGCCGAGGAGCGTCTCCGTCACGCGCTCGCGATCGACCCGGACCTGGCGGACGCGCGCCAGAACCTGGCGCGCGCGCTCCTCTGGCGAGGGCTCGAGACGGGCGCGGACCGCTCCGCCGCCTTCGCGGCCGCGCGCCGCGAGCTCCTGCACCTGATCGAGGCGGATCCCGGCCGCGCCGCCGCGCACCACGACCTGGGGCTCCTCGCCTATCTCGGCGAGAGCTGGAGCGCGGCGGAGGCGTCGTACCGGCGGGCCGTCGAGCTCGAGCCCGGCTCGGTCGAGGCGCAGCACGGGCTGTGCATCTCGCTCGTCCGGCTCGACCGCTGCGGGGACGCCGTGCGGGCGTGCCAGACCTGCCTCGAGCTTCGCCCCGGGGAGGGGCGCTGCCTCCAGAGCCTGGAGGCAGCGCGCGGGTGTGCGGCCGCGGTCCTCTTCCCGGCAGCGCCCCCGGCGCGAGCGCCTACTTCACCGTCCAGGTCTCGCCCTGCGACAGGAAGTCGGTGAGCGAGGCGGGCTTCTTCGCCGCGGCCTTCGCCTGGTCGATGAGGTTCCAGGTGATCTCGTCGCCCGTCGGGAGGCGCACGTCGCGGAACACGCCGATCGGCGTGGGGAACCCGGGCGTCGTGCCCATGTTCGCGAGCATGAAGGCGAGCGTCGGGTCCTCGCGCTGCACGTCGTGCACGAGGATGTCGGCCTCGGTGACGCCGCCCTCCCCGACCGTCGCGACCTCCAGCGTCACCGTCCGGGGGTTGAAGCGGATGCCCTTCTTGCCGTCCTTGCCGAAGAGGAGCGGCTTGCCGTGCTCCATCCGGAGCTGCGTGTCGGCCTTCGCCGCCTTGTCCGTGAGGAGATCGTAGGCGCCGTCGTTGAAGACCGGGCAGTTCTGGAAGATCTCGACGAACGCCGTCCCCTTGTGAACCTGCGCGGCCTTGAGCACGCCGCCGAGGTGCGGCCCCTCGACGTCGATGGACCGGGCGACGAACGTCGCGCCCGCGCCGAGCGCGAGCGCCGGCGGGTTGAACGGGTAGTCGGGCGAGCCGTGGGGGGTGGTCTTGGTCTTCTTGCCGAGCTCGGAGGTCGGCGAGACCTGGCCCTTCGTGAGCCCGTAGATCCGGTTGTTGAACATCAGGATCTTGAGGTCCACGTTCCGGCGGCAGGCGTGGATGAAGTGGTTCCCGCCGATCGCGAGCGCGTCGCCGTCGCCGGTCACGACCCACACCTGGAGCTCGGGCCGGGAGAGCTTGATGCCGGTGGCGAAGGAGGGCGCGCGGCCGTGGATCGTGTGCATCCCGTAGTTGCGCATGTAGTACGGGAACCGCGACGAGCAGCCGATGCCGGAGACGAAGACGATGTTCTCGCGCGGCACTCCGGCCGCGGGCAGCGTGCGCTGCACCTGGTTGATGATCGAGTAGTCGCCGCAGCCGGGGCACCAGCGCGGATCGACGCCGGACTCGAAGTCCTTCTTGGTGTAGGCCGGGGCCGTGGCGTCCTGGGTCGTGCTCATGGAGGTTCCTCGCGCGCTTACAGGATCTGGTGGACCTTCTCGACCAGCTCCGAGACGCGGAGCGGCTTGCCGTTGATGCGGGTGTGCGAGACCGGATCGACGCCCGGGAACATGCCGCGGAGGTAGAACGCGAGCTGCCCGTCGTTCACCTCCGGGACGAGCACCTTCGGGAACCGCCGCAGGACGGCGCCCAGGTTCCTCGGCAGCGGGTTGAGCCAGCGGAGGTGGACGTGCGAGACGGCCTTCCCCTCGGCGCGCAGCCGCTCGGCCGCGGTCCGGACCGAGCCGTACGTCCCGCCCCAGGAGACGAGCAGCAGGTCGCCCTGCTCCGGGCCGTCGATCACGACGTCCGGCACGTCCTCGACGACGTTCCGGATCTTCTGCGCCCGGGTGCGGACCATGTGCTCGTGGTTGGCGCCGTCGTACGACACCATGCCGGTGAGCGAGTCCTTCTCCAGCCCGCCGACGCGGTGCTCGAGCCCCGGCGTCCCCGGGACGGCCCAGGGGCGGACGAGCTTCTCGTCGCGGAGGTACGGCATGTACTTGCCGTCGCGGTTGGGCGCGGTCGCGTAGCGCGGCTCGATCCTGGGCAGGTCGGACGCGTCCGGGATCCGGAACGGCTCGGAGCCGTTGGCGAGGTACCCGTCGGTGAGGAGGAGGACCGGGGTCATCCACTTCACCGCGATCTTCATCGCCTCGATCGCCCCCCAGAAGCAGTCGGAGGGGCTCTGCGCCGCCAGCACGGGCATCGGCGCCTCGCCGTGCCGGCCGAAGAGCGCCATGAGCAGGTCGGCCTGCTCGGTCTTCGTCGGCATGCCCGTGGAGGGTCCGCCGCGCTGCACGTCCACGATCACGAGCGGCAGCTCGGCGATCACCGCGAGGCCCATCATCTCGACCTTGAGCGCGAGGCCCGGGCCGGACGTGGCGGTCACCGCGAGCGCCCCGGCGTAGGCGGCGCCGATGGCAGACCCGATCCCGGCGATCTCGTCCTCCGCCTGGAAGGTCACGACCCCGTGCTCCTTCCACTTGGAGAGCTCCTGCACGATCTCGGTGGACGGGGTGATCGGGTAGCCTCCGAAGAAGACCTGCTTCCCGCTCGTCTTCGCGACCGCGGCGAAGCCGAGCGCGGCGGCGTGGTTGCCCGTGACGGTGCGGTAGGTGCCGGGCGCGAGCTTCGTCGCCGGGATGGCGTAGCGCTCGAAGAAGAGCTCGGAGGTCTCGCCGTAGGAGTAGCCCGCCTCGAAGACCTTGAGGTTGGCCGCCGCCAGCTCCGGCTTCTTCGCGAACTTGCGGCGGATGGACTCGGCCTCCTGATCCGCCGGGCGGCTGTAGAGCCACTGGAGGATCCCGAGCGCGAAGTAGTTCTTGCAGCGCGCGACCTCCTTCGCCGAGAGGCCCGAGCCGGCCAGGGCCGCCTCGGTGAGCGCGTTCATGTCCACGCCGATGAACCGGTACTTGCTCCGGAGCGACGCGTCCTCGAGCGGACTGGCCCCATACCCGGCCTTCTCGAGGTTGCCGGCCGTGAACGCGCCGGTGTTCACGAGCAGGAGGCCGCCCGGCTTCAGGTCGGCGAGGTTCGTCTTGAGGGCCGCCGGGTTCATGGCCACGAGCACGTCGGGCGTGTCGCCGGGCGTGTGGACGTCCTTGGCGCCGACGTTCACCTGGAAGCCCGACACCCCGGCGAGCGAGCCGGCAGGCGCCCGGATCTCCGCGGGGAAGTCGGGGAACGTGGCCACGTCGTTGCCGGCCAGCGCGCTGGCGCGCGTGAACTCGGCGCCGGTGAGCTGCATCCCGTCGCCGGAGTCTCCGACGAACCGGATTGTCACCGCCTCGACCTCTGCCACTTTGAGCCGGGACGGCGTCGTCTGCGTCGCCATGAGCGGATGGGCCTCCATCGAAGACACGCGAGGCCCGTCCCCGGTTCCTCCGTCGGAGGGGCCCCAAGCGTGCGGAAATGCACTCTAAGCAGGCTTCCGGCGTGAGAGTCAAGGAGCGCGCAGAGGGTGCGTCGAAGGGGACGCGGGTGAGCGGGATCCGAACCGGACCGCGGAGGCCTCAGGCCTCAGGCGAGTGGAGTCCGGCCTGACGCCCGAGGCCCGACGCCAGAGGCCCTCGCGTGCACCTGGGTCTCATCCTCCGGAGGAGAAGATCTTCCCCGGGTTCAGGATCCCCAGCGGATCGAACACGGCCTTGAGCCGCCGCTGGAGCGCCACGAGCGCGGGCCCCTGCTCGTACTCGAGGAACGCGCGCTTCGTGAACCCCACCCCGTGCTCGCCGGTGATCGTCCCGCCGAGATCGACCGAGGCCCGGAGCACGTCGGCGGCCGCGGCCTCCGCCCGTGCCCGCTCGTCCTCGCGATCGAAGAGGATGTTGACGTGGAGGTTGCCGTCCCCCGCGTGGCCGTAGGTCGCGACGGTGAGCCCATGCCGCCGGCCGAGCTCCTTCGCCTGCGCGACGAGGTCGGGGATGCGGGAGCGCGGGACGGCCACGTCCTCGGAGAGCTTGCGCGGGTGGACCTGCTTGAGGTTCACCGAGAGCATCCGGCGCGTCTCCCAGAGGCTGCGCCGCTGCGCCTCGTCGCGCGCCATGACCATCTCGCCCTGCGCGTCGGCGGCGAGCGCCTCGGCCGCGCGCGCGAGCTCCGCGAGCACCCCGTCCTCGTCGTTGCCGTCGACCTCGACGAGCAGCGCGGCGCCCGCGCCGGGCGGGAACCGGTACGGTGAGGTCCGCGCGGCGGCCTCGAGCGAGACGTCGTCGAACAGCTCGAGGCACCGCGGGAGGACGCCGCCCGTGAGGAGCCGCGTGACGGCCCGGGCGGCGGCCGCGACCGTCGCGAAGGCGACGAGCCCGGTGGCGACGTGGCGGGGGAGCGGGAGGAGCTCGAGCGTCACCTCCGTCACGACGCCGAGCGTGCCCTCGCTCCCCACGAGGAGGCCCGTCAGATCGTAGCCCGCGACGCCCTTGATGCTCCGCTTGCCCACGCGGAGGACCTCGCCGGTGGGCACGACCGCCGTGAGCCCGAGCACGTAGTCGCGCGTCACCCCGTACTTGAGGGCGCGCGGCCCTCCCGCGTTCTCGGCGACGTTGCCGCCGATCGAGCAGAGGTCGAGCGAGTTGGGGTCGGGCGGGTAGAACAGGCCCCGCCGCTCTACCTCCGCCTGGAGCTGGCCGGTGACGACGCCGGGCTCCACCCGGCAGAGCCCGTCGCCCGGAGCGATCTCCAGGATCCGGTTCATCCGCTCGAGCGACACCGCGATGCCGCCCTCGAGCGCCATGATCCCGCCCGACTTGCCGCTGCGCGCGCCGACCGGGATCACCGGGGCGCGGTGGCGGGTGGCGACCGCGAAGACCGCCTGGACGTCCTCGGCCCGCTCGGCGAGGACCACCGCGTCCGGCGGGCGCGCCCCGAGATCCGACTCGTCGCGGCCATACGTGTCGCGCCGCTCCGGGTCGAGCAGGAGCCGGTCCGCCGGGAAGAGGCGCCGGAGCTCGGCGACGACCTCCGCCCTCACCCGAACACCTCGACGTTGGCGCCGGTCATCGCGTCCGGCGCGTCGAGCGCGGCGAACACCACCACCCGCGCGACGTCGTCCGGGGACATCTGCGGCGGGAACGGCGTCTGCGCGAGCATCGCGGTGTCGGTGCTCCCGGGCGAGACCGCGAGGCACTGCACGCCGGCCGGCCGGAGCTCCTCGGCGAGGCACTTCGTGAGCCCGACGAGGCCCCACTTCGACGCGTTGTACGGGCTCGCGAGCGGCGTGCCGAGGGTCGCGGAGATCGACGCCACGTTGACGATCCGTCCGTGCCCCCGCGCCTTCATCCCGGGGAGGACCTCCCGCGCGCACAGGAAGGGGCCGACCAGGTTCACGTCGAGCACCGCGCGGAACGCCTCGGGCGCGAGCTCCTCGGCGGGCCCGCGGACCAGGATCCCCGCGCCGTTCACGAGGACGTCCACCGGCCCGAGCGCACGCTCGTGCTCCTCGCGGAGCCGCCGCACGTCTGCCTCCCGCCGCACGTCGCCCGCCACGGCGAGCGCGGCGCCGCCCTCGCGCACCACCCGCTCCACCTCCGCCGCGGTCCGCGCGAAGGCCGTCACCCGCACCCCACGCCGCGTGAGCGCGCGCGCGACCGCCGCGCCGATCCCCCGGCCCCCGCCGGTCACGATCGCCGTCCGCGCCTCCTTCATCGCTGCTTTCCCCGTGCCCCAGCCCGTGCCCCAGCCCGTGCC
>JAEYOU010000088.1 GCA_023411405.1 Pseudomonadota bacterium
GGCTCTTCGCCGCGGCGCACTACCCGCTGCTCGCGGCGCGCGCCTTCGCGGCGCTCCCGGGCCGCCCGCACGTGGTGCAGGCGGTCGCGTCCGCTCTCAGCGTCCTCGAGCTCGGGGTGCCCCTCGCGGTCGGTCTCGCCGCCGATCGCGCCGGCCTGCTCGCGGCGATGCTGCTCCTGGCGGTGCAGCCGGTCGGGGTCCTCATCGCGGCACGGTACGCGCGCCCGGAGGAGACGGCGGCTCGCCCCCCTCCGGCGACGCCCCGCCGCGCGCCACCATGAGGTAGCCCGCCCACACGAACAGGCCGAACAGCAGGCTGAAGACGGCCGCGCGAACGGAGACCGACGCCGCCGCGCCCGCGAGGAGCGCCCGCGGACGCTGCCAGAGATCCCAGCTGTTCCACCGCCCGAACCGGCCGAGGTAGATGCCGAAGCCCGCGAGGAGCGAGACCGCCACCGCCCCGAGCTCCGCCTGCGCCTCACCCACCAGCGCCGCCGCCCGCTCGCGCACCATCGAGAGCGAGGTCCAGCCGAGCGCGCTTCCGGCGATCGCGAACGCGCCGTACAGGAGCGCGTCGTACCAGACCGGTACCGGCGCGCGCGGCCGGAGGTGCAGGAGATCGGTCACGAGGTAGGGCGCGTTCGGGAGGAAGAGGAGCCAGGCAGGGAGGACGGCGAGGCAGGCGAACGTCGTGCGGGCGCGGACCGCGGCGAGCCCGAGGAGCCAGGGGATCCAGGCGAGGACGAGGTTGTAGGGGAGGTACGGGAAGCCGCCCGGGAGCCAGCGGCGGCGCAACACCCAGAGGCCCATCGCGAGGGCGGAGAGGAGGACGACCGCGGCTTCGCGGCCACGCCCGCGCGTGGCAAGGAGGACGCGTTGGACGGAGGTGGCGCGCATGCTCGGGCTCCTGGACGTGGGAACGGCTGCGGTCGTCCTGCCATTGCAGGCGACAGCAAGCGCCGTGCCGGCTGGAGCGCCGGACCGGAGTCGCCCGGCCCGACGCCTACGCGGGGAGGAAGACCGCGACCGCCGTGACGCCGGCGAGGGCGACCACGGTGGCGAGCGCCAGCGTCCGCACCGCGAAGTCCAGCTCGGCGCGCTCGTGCTCCGGCAGGAAGATCGGGACGACGAACGGCGGCGGCAGGACCACGAGGAGCATCACGGCCGCCGCGTAGCCGGCGTCGAGCCCCAGCCAGCGCCGGACCAGGAGCTCCGCGATGACGAGCCCCACCGGGATCCAGAGGAGCAGCCGCAGCGCCAGCGTGAGCGCGGGGCGCCCGAGGCCGCGGAGCTCGAGCCGGAGATCGAACCCGACGAGGAGCGCGACGAGGGGCGTGGTGAGCCCGCCGACCAGGGCGACGGCGTCGGGGAGCGCCCCGCCGAGCGGCGACGCGGACGCGACCCCGAGGAGCCCCGTCCCGCCGGCGACGAGCCCCAGCACGATCGCCACGATGACGGGCGTGCGCGCGACGCTGCGGAGGGTCTCGCCGAGCGGCCGGACGCCGCGCGTGGTCCGCTCGAGGAAAGGAATGAGCACCGCGAACACGAACACCACGTGGCCGAGGTCCACGAGGGCGAACCGGTGGAGGTTCTCCTGGCCGTAGATGGACGCGTAGAGCGCGTACCCCATCATCCCCGCCTCGAACCCGGTGAGGAGGACCGGGAACGTCTGGGCCCGGATCCTGGCGACGCGCCGGAGCGCCACCCCGAGGAGCAGCCCCAGGAGGCAGGCGAGGAACACCACGCCGACGAGGCTGAGCGACCGAACCTGCGCGTCGAGCCGCGCGAACGCGAGGAAGAGCAGCGCCGGGAGGGTGACGTTCACCACCAGCCGCTTCAGCTCTCCCGCGGCGGACGGGCTGAGGAGCCGCGTCCGCCGGAGGACCACGCCGAAGCCGATGACGAGGAGGACGGGGACGACCTTGGCGAGCGCGGCGAGCTGGGCCATGGGGCGGGGGGAATCCTACCCCTCATCGAGGCGCTTTGCGCGCGCTGCGCCCCGCGCCGCGACCGACTGCAGCGCGCGCAGGTCGAGGGGCGCCGGGCTCTCTTGCACGAGCCGGGCGGCGTTCGCGATGCTGCGCAGCGCGGCGGTCTCGAAGGCGCGGAGGTCGTCGGCCAACGGCGCCGACCGGCTCCGGAAGTACCTCGCGCGCCACGGCCTCGCGCGGAGCGACGGCGCGCGGGCGGGGCGGCGTACCGGTGACTACGGCGCGCGCACCGGCGGCGCGGAGTCCGCGCCTTCCTGTTCCTTGACCGTCGACCACAGAGCTACGGTCTTCAGGCCGAGCTCGCGAAGCGACTCGACGCCTTTCGCACCGATGAGGGCCGCGGCCTTGTCGAGCTCGTGCTCGGCTGCTTCTGCGCGGCCGAGTCGCTCCCAGGTCACGGCCAGCATGGCGCGCGCGACCGCCTCCCGCGAGGGCGAGGAGCGCTCCGCTGCCTGTCGATTGGGTTCGAGGATGAGCGCTTGCGTGAACGCGAGGCCGAATGGATCCCACGGGGTGCCGTCGCCGAACGCGTCAGCGCCCGCTCCATGCTCGACCTCGACCGCACAGAACGCGTGCCCGGCGGCCTCCTCGACGTCGCCCTTCCGCCAGGCCTCCGACGCCTGACGCTCCTGAGCCAGGAGGAACTGGATCTTGGCGACGTGAAGGCTCGCCCGGCTCGCGCGTGATGCGACTGCCGCGAACGCGAAGGCACCCGCGACGAGTCCCAGGATGAAGACCATCGCGACGACCACGACGATCCGTGCGCTCGGACGTTGCCAGGCCACCGGTTCCCTCCCGCGGACCTTCCGCCTGCAGTATGGCATCTGGCTGACCACGATCAAGCACGTGTGGAAGAGCGGCGAAGACAGCGCGCGGGCGTGAATCGCCGTCCTTCGTGACGAAGACCGGTTCCGAGGCCGCCGCCAGCTCGAGCTGCTCGCCGCCGCGGCGTGGCACGTCGCGTTCAGGCAGCCGGTTGCGGCGTACTGCGCAAGGGCGCCCTTCGGCGAGCGCGCGTGGCGCGGCCCGTCACTTGCCTGGAGGAGTCGTTGCCGGACCGGGTCGCCCCGCCCCCGCGAACGTCCACTCCCGGACGTCGAACGAGCGGCGGACCACGGTGACCGAGACGCGGTCCCCCTCGAAGGTGAGCCGCACGGCCATGCGGACCGGATCGCCGACCGGCACGACGGAGAGGAGGAAGGTCGGGGTGGCGGACTCCGGATCCTCCCACGCGCCCCGGCTCGCGACCGGGAGGTCTCCGAGCTCTGCCGGCTTGCTCACCCGGTACCGGCCGTCGAGGCCGACGGGCAGCACGCTCGTCCAGCCGGGCGTCGCGAGCTCCAAGGAGCAGGCCCGCGCATCCGCACATCGGAGGCGGAGACCGGTGAAGCCGAACGGGTTGGGCTCCAGCCGGAAGGACGAGCCGGCGATCCGCGCTGCCTGCTCGGGGACGCGCGGAGCCTCGACGAGCCGCGGCTCCTCGAGCTCCCGCGCGAGCGCCGCGAGGGCGCGCTGCGCCTCGGGATCCGGCGGGAGCGGGGCGGACCGGAGCGCTGGGGCGATGTAGCCCCGGAACAATCCCACTGGCACGTCGAGCGGGGCCGCGCAGGTGAACACGACCACGAGATCGTGCTCCGGCGCGACGACGAGGACCTGTCCGCCCAGCCCCAGCGCGAGGTACGCGTCCGGCTCGATCCACCACCAGTACCCGTAGCTCCCGGGGAGGCCCTCCCATCCACCCGTGTCCACCTGGCGCCGCGTCGACGCGGCCACCCACGCGCGCGGGACGACCTGCCGCCCGTTCCAGCGCCCGTCCCGGAGGTACAGGTGACCGAACCGGGCCACGTCCCGCGGAGTGAGGAACAAGTCGAAGCCGCCCCGGTGGATCCCCTGCGGGTCACGCCGCCACGGGCCGGCGTGGATCCCCAGCGGATCGAACAGGTACCGCTCGGCGAACGCCCGGGTGGTCATGCCGCTCTCCCGCGCGATCGCCGCGGACGCGAGGTGGGTGAGCGCGGTGCTGTACGTGAACTTCACCCCGGGCGGATCCCGGAGCGGCAGCCGGACCGTGTCGCGGACCCAGTCGCTGCTCTCCCACAGCCGATCCGACTCGGGCGAGTTCTCCTCCCAGGCGAGCCCGGCGGTCATCGTGAGGAGGTGCCGGAGCGTGAGGTCCCGCTTCCGCGGATCGTCCACGGCGGCGAAGTGCTCCGGGAAGATCTCCGACAGCCGCTGATCGAGGCCGTCCAGGGTCCCCTCGCGCAGGGCGATCCCGACGAGCGCCGAGAGGATGCTCTTGGACGTGGACTTGAGGTTGTGGGGCGTGTCGGCGTGGTACGGCGCCCTGTAGCTCTCGAAGACCAGGTGGCCGTGCCGGACGACGACGACGCCGTCGATGTCCGTCCCGTTCGTCCGGACGTGCTCGAGCATGCGCCGGAGCCGGGCGGAGTCGATCCCCTGCTCCTCGGGGGTCGACGTCCGCCAGCGCGCGCCCGGGAAGGAGTCGGCCGCGCCGTGCACCTGCTGCCTCGAGCCGCACCCGAGCGAGCAGACCAGCGCGGACGAGAGCAGCAATGCCCCGGTTCTCCCCATCGCTCCTCCTCGGGCCGCCGCGGACGGCGATCGCGCCAAGGTACCAGAACGCACACGACTCCGACCGGCGGCGCTCGGTCACGGCGCGTCGGGGAGGGCTGCCGGCTCGACCTCGCCGGCGACGAACGGGAGCATCGCCTCGACGCGTTCGGCGAGCTCCGTGTCGGAGCAGGACGGGAAGAGCTCGGCCAGGGCGACCGCGATCGGGAGCCGGAGGTCGTGATCGGGGGCGCCCTGGACGAGGAGGCGCAACGCGGCGCGCGCCATGGCCGCCTGCCACCTCCGTGTCGTCCCCAGCCTGCCGTCGGCCTCGCGCAGCGCTCCGTGCGCGACGAGCGCCTGGAGCACGGCCGGGTCAGGCATGGGCCGTCGCTTCGGCGCGCGCCTCGGCCGGTCGCGGCGTCTGCCTCCGGACGTAGTCGACGATCTCCAGCGTCTCCTTCCGGAACGTCTCGTGGTCCACCTGCATCGCGTTCAGGAACGTGCTCGCGCCCATGACGAACCCTGCCATCATGCTCGCCTCGGCGATCTCCTCGTCGGTCGCGCCGAAGAGCCGGGCCACCTCGGTGTGGAACAGCGCGCAGTACCGGCAGCGCGTCGCGCCGGCGACGCCGATCCCGATGAGCTCCTTCACCTTGTGCGGCAGCGCGGTGTCGGCGAACTCGACGTCGCGCATGAGCGCCCAGAAGCCGGGGAGCGCTCCCTCTGGCATCGTCTCCATCCAGGTCGGGACCTGCCCGAACATCTCCTTGATCTCCTCGTGGACCCCGGAACCGTCCTTGGCCATGCGCCACCTCCGCGCGTCGCGCGGCGCAGCACGGAGAGCGTGCCGCGGGCGACGGCAGCACGAAAGCTGAACCCACCGCCTCCCACCCGGAACGCCCCCGCGCGCGCGGCGAGGGAGCCGAGGCCGGATCGGCGCCGCGCGGAGCGGGCGCCTCGGCGTGAAGCCGCTGCGGTGATCGGGGTGCGGAGCGCCGCAACGCTCCGCTCCGCGACGGAACCCGAGGAGAGGAAGGGCCTCGGGCCTCAGGCGGCATCAGGAAGGACGCGGCTCGGTGCCGGGGCCGACTGTCGCGGGGCTGATCAGGCGAGCCGATCGAGCGCGCGCGCCCGCCGGCGCCTCGAGCGCTCCCGGCGCAGCAGCGTCCGGACGGCGGCCTCTGCGATCGTCGCCATCCCCTCGCCCTTCTCGAGCACCGCGTCCGCGCCCACCGCGAGGAGGCGCTGCTGGCGCTCGGGATCGACGGCGCCGCTCACCGCGACGATCGTCAGGTCTCGCTCCCCTCCGGCCTCGCGCACCGTGCGGATGAGCCCCTCGCCGTCGAGGCCCGGCATGTGGAGGTCGACCACGAGCAGGTGGAGATCGAGCAGGAGGTCGATGAGGGCCCGCAGGCCGTTCGTGCCGTCGGCGGCGAAGTAGGCCTCGAACCCCTTGGCGGCCAGCGCGTCGCCCAGCATCGTCCGGGAGAGGAGATCGTCGTCCACGACGAGCGCCCGCCGCCGGCGGCCCGCGACCTGCTCGAGCACCGCGCCGATCTGCGCGTCGGTGGCGGGATCCCCGTCGAAGCGGATCCCCATCCCCCGCGCGCTCGAGTGGACGACGGTCCCGGGGGCGGCCCCGTGGCCCCCACCCGGGAGCTCGAGCTCGAGCCGGACCCTGGTCCCCTCCGCCATCGCGGAGCGGGTCCTGACGAACGCACCACCCTGGGAGAGGTTCTCGATCCACGCGCCGCCTTCCCCCGGCGCGCCCCGGGGGAACGGGTCGAGCCGGGCGGGCGGAGGCGCCGCGGGCGGCGCGTTGCACGCCACGATCGTGGCGAGGGCCTGGACCGGGTACCGCGGCGCGCGGCGCTGCTC
>JAEYOU010000124.1 GCA_023411405.1 Pseudomonadota bacterium
CGCACCGGCGGCGCGGCCGCCGCCGCGGCCCGGCTCCGCGACTTCCTGCGCGCGCGCCTCCCGCGCTACGCCGAGGCGCACGCGGATCCCGACGCGGAGGCGACGAGCGGGCTCTCCCCCTGGCTCCACTTCGGGCACGTGGCGAGCCACGAGGTGGTGCGCGCGGTGCTGGAGCACGAGGGCTGGAGCCCGGAGCGGCTCGCGCCCGAGGCGCGGGGCGCGCGCGCCGGGTTCTGGGGCGTCTCGCCGTCGGCCGAGGCGTTCCTCGACCAGCTCGTCACCTGGCGTGAGCTCGGGTTCGTGAGCTGCGCCGCCCGGCCGGATCACGGACAGTACCGGTCGTTGCCCGCCTGGGCGCGGGCGACGCTGGAGCGGCACGCGAGCGATCCGCGGCCGGCGCGCTACGGGCGCGACGCGCTCACCGCCGGCGCGACCGGCGACGCGCTCTGGAACGCCGCGCAGGCCGAGCTCCGGACCGAGGGCGTCATCCACAACGCCCTCCGGATGCTCTGGGGGAAGCGCGTCGTGGAGTGGACCGCCGGTCCGGAGGAGGCGCTGGAGACGCTGCTCGCCCTCAACGACCGCTGGGCGCTGGACGGGCGCGATCCGAACTCGCTCAGCGGGATCCTGTGGTGCCTCGGCCGCTTCGACCGACCGTGGGGGCCGGAGCGGCCGATCTTCGGGACCGTGCGCTACATGTCGTCCGAGCGCGCGCGCAAGAAGCTGAAGCTCGAGCGGTACCTCGCGCGTTTCGGCGTCCGGGGCGTGGGCCAGCTCGGTGTGCCGCTGGACGGCGCGTCCGTCTGAGGGCAGGCTGCCGGGGAGTGGTCCGCCGGGCAGCCGGTGGCGTGGAGGGCGAGCCGGCGCGCTCGCCCGTGGTCTGCGGTCCGGCGCGGACGCACATTCGGTGAAGCGCCGCCCGAGGTGATCCCGATGCCCCCTCCGAGCTCCGTCAATCCTGCGACCGGCGAGGTGCTCGCCCGCTTCGAGGAGCACACGGAGGCGGAGGTCGAGCGGCGGCTCTCGCGCGCCGTGGCGGTCTTCCGGGTGTGGCGCCGCCGCCCGGTGGCCGACCGGGCGAACCTCATTGCGCGCGCGGCCGAGGCGCTCGAGGCCGGGAAGGAGCGGTACGGGCGGCTCATGACGGCGGAGATGGGGAAGACCCTGAAGTCCGCGGTCGCCGAGGTGGAGAAGTGCGCCTGGGCGTGCCGCTTCTACGCCGAGCAGGGTCCCCGGTTCCTCGCGGACGAGGAGGTGAGGACGGAGGCCGCGCGCTCGTACCGGCGCTTCCTCCCGCTCGGCCCGGTGCTCGCCGTCATGCCCTGGAACTTCCCCTTCTGGCAGGTGCTCCGGTTCGCGGCGCCGGCCGTGGTCGCCGGGAACGTGGGCCTGCTCAAGCACGCCTCGAGCGTGCCCCAGTGCGCGCTCGCCCTCGAGGAGGTGTTCCGGCTCGCCGGCTTCCCCGACGGTGTGTTCCAGACCCTGCTCGTCGGGTCGGAGCGGGTCGAGCGGATCGTCTCCGATCCGCGGGTGGTCGCCGCCACCCTCACCGGCAGCGAAGGCGCGGGGATGGCGCTCGCCGCCGCGGCGGGGCGCGCGCTCAAGAAGACCGTCCTGGAGCTGGGAGGGAGCGACGCCTTCGTGGTGATGCCCTCGGCCGATCTCCCGCAGGCCGTGAAGACGGCGATCGCCGCGCGGATCGTGAACTCCGGGCAGTCCTGCATCGCCGCGAAGCGGTTCGTGGTGCACGACGAGATCCACGATCGGTTCGTGCAGGGGATGGTCGACGGCATGCGCGCCCTCGAGGTCGGCGACCCGCTCGACCCCGAGACGGACGTGGGCCCGATGGCGTCGGTGGCGGAGCGGGACCGGCTCGCGGCGCAGGTCGACGCGCTGGTGCGCGACGGCGCCCGCGTCCTCACGGGCGGGCAGCCGCAGCCGGGCCCGGGCGCGTTCTACCCGCCCACGGTGCTCGTGGACGTGCCGCGGGGGGCGGCGACCTACCGCGAGGAGCTGTTCGGTCCGGTCGCGCTCGTGCTCCGGGTGCGGAGCCTGGACGAGGCGATCGACGCCGCCAACGAGGTCCCCTACGGCCTGGGGTCCGCGGCGTGGACGGAGGATCCGGCGGAGCGCGCGCGGCTCGTGGACGAGCTGGAGGCGGGCATGACCGTGGTGAACGGGATGGTGGTCTCGGATCCCCGGCTGCCCTTCGGCGGCGTGAAGCGCTCCGGGTACGGGCGCGAGCTCTCGCGCGAGGGGATCCGGGAGTTCGTGAACGTGAAGACGGTCGTCGTGCAGCGCGAGCCGCGGCAGCCGGGGGGCGCGCGCACGGAGTAGTCTCCCGCGCCGCGCCGGGCGCGCGCGCCGCCGGGGCGACTCGGGCGCGGGGCGTTTCCCAAGCGGTCCCCGCCCGTCTACAATGGCGCCGTGTCCTGGCTCGCGCGCTTCCTCGGCAGCCCGAAGCAGAAGACGCTGGAGCGGATCCTCGAGGAGTCCGCCGCGGAGCTCGACGCGGCGTCGCCGGCGGAGGAGCGGCTCCCCGATGCGCCGGGTGCGCCGCCGGAGGCCTGGGCCAAGGCGATGGAGGTCGCGCCCGAGGCCCTCGAGGGCGCCGGGCCCCCGCTCTTCCCCGAGGAGGCGGCCACCGCCGAGGCGGTGCTGGAGCACTTCGAGGACCACCGCCCGGGCCCCGCGTCGTTCCCGTCCATCGCCCTCCGGATCCTCGAGCAGGTGCGCGACCCGAAGGTGGACGCGGCCGGCCTCGCGCGGACCATCGAGATGGACGCGGCGCTCTCCTCGGGCGTGCTGGTGCTCGCCAACTCGGCCGTGTTCCGCGGGCTCTCGCGCGTCGAGACGCTCCGGGAGGCGGTGACGCGGCTCGGCCTCGGGGAGGTGGCCCGCATCGCGGCGGCCCTCTCGACGCGCTCGCTCTACCGCGACGTCCGGACGGAGTTCGAGCTGTTCGGGCCCATCTGGAACCGGCTCTTCTATCACGCGGTGACCGTGGCCCGCGCCGGCGCGGACCTCGCCCGCTTGCGCAAGCTGGGGGACCCCGACCGCGTCTTCATCGGCGGCATGCTCCACGACGTGGGCAAGTCGCTCGCGCTCCGCTCCCTCGTCGCGCTCCTCCTCGACGATCGCGTCCGCCAGCACGACCTCGCCGCGGTCGAGCGGATCCTCCACGACGTCCACGTTCCCATCGGCGTCGAGGCGCACCACGAGTGGGGGCTGCCGGCGCACCTGGCGGCCATCGCCGAGTGGCACCACCTCCCCGACATCGCCGCAGGGCCCGAGCAGGCGGAGCTGCACGTGGTCCGGCTCACGTCCGCGCTCGAGCTGCTGCGGACCGCGCCGGGCCTCTCTCCGGCCGCGCCGGCCGAGGTGATCGGCAGCGCCCGCGCGCTCGGCCTCGGCCCCGCGCGCGTGCGCGTCCTCCGGACCGCCCTCGCGGAGCACGGCGAGTGGGTGAAGATGCTGTTCGGGGAGGAGACGGGCGGGCCGGCTGCGGTGCATTAGAACGGGGGCTGCGCCCCCGCCCCAGGAGCGGAGCTCCTGGGGCAACCCTGTGTTCGTCCGACTCACCCGTGAAATCCGTCGGCGAGCCGCTCGTCGTCGTCGGCCGTCGCGGGCTCCGCGAGCAGGTCCACCCCGCTCCGCGCGAACCGCCGGGCGGCGGCGAGGGCCCGCAGGCCGCCGCCCTGATCGAGCATCGCCTGCGCGTGCTCGACGAGCAGCGCGAGCGCGAGCGTGCGGCCGAGCGTGAGG
>JAEYOU010000195.1 GCA_023411405.1 Pseudomonadota bacterium
GAGCCGGCGCCCGCCCCCGAGTTCGTGGTCCGACCCGCGGCGGTGAAGCCGGCGGCGGCGGGCGCCGAGGCGGCGGGCGCGCAGCTCCGCGAGACGGTCAAGGTGGACCTCGAGCGCGTGGACTCGATGGTCGAGATGATCGGCGAGCTCATCATCGTCGAGGCGATGGTGGTGCACGCGCCGGAGCTCCAGCGCGTCTCCTCGCTCGCGCTGCGCAACTACCTGAACCAGCTCACCAAGATCAGCCGCGACCTGCAGAACGTGGCCATGCGCATGCGCATGGTGCCGGTCCGGGCGGTGTTCCAGAAGATGGCCCGCATGGTCCGCGACCTCTCGCGGAAGACGGGCAAGGACGTCGTGCTGGAGCTCTCGGGCGAGGACACCGAGATGGACCGGAGCATGGTGGAGCGCATCGAGGATCCGCTCGTCCACCTCATCCGGAACGCGATGGACCACGGCGTCGAGACCGCCGCCGAGCGCGAGAAGGCGGGGAAGCCCGTGCGCTCGACGCTGCGCCTCTCCGCGTACCACGAGGGCGGGTCGATCGTCGTCGAGCTGGCGGACGACGGCAGGGGCCTCCACCGCGACCGGATCCTGGCCAAGGCGCGGGAGAAGGGGCTCGTCGCCGAGAGCCAGGAGCTGAACGACGTGGAGGTCCACGCCCTCATCTTCCTGCCGGGCTTCTCGACCGCCGCGAAGGTGACGGAGATCTCCGGCCGCGGCGTGGGCATGGACGTCGTGAAGCGGAACATCGAGGGCATGCGCGGCCGCGTGAGCGTCACCTCGCAGCCGGGGCAGGGGAGCACGTTCCGCATGGTCCTGCCGCTCACCCTCGCGATCATCGACGGGATGCTCGTGATGTGCGGGTCGGAGAAGTACATCATCCCGAGCCTCTCGATCGTCGAGTCGCTGCGGCCGACCGAGGAGATGGTCTCGCGCGCCGCCGGGCGGGGCGAGGTGATCAACGTCCGCGGTGAGATCCTCCCGCTCCTCCGGCTCCACCGGCTCCTCGAGATGCGCGGGGCGGAGCGGCCCGTCACCGAGAGCCACGTCGTGGTCGTGGAGAGCATGGGCCGCAAGGTCGGCGTCGTGCTCGACGACGTGCTCACGCAGCAGCAGGTGGTGATCAAGCCGCTGGGGAGCGGGCTCGGCGAGACGGACTACCTCTCCGGCGCGGCCATCCTCTCGGACGGGCGCGTGGGGCTCATCCTGAACGTGGATCGGCTCTCGCAGCTCGCCGGCCGCGGCGGCCGCCGCGAGGCGATGGCGGCGGGGGCCTGACGGGCATGGAGCCGGAGACCTTCCAGGCGTTCCAGCAGCTCGCCTACCACAAGGCGGGCATCTTCCTGCGCCCCGGGAAGGCGGCCCTGGTGCAGGCGCGCCTCGCCCGGCGGCTGCGCGAGCTGGGCCTCGCCACCGAGAAGGACTACCTCCGGATCCTGCAGGCCGACAGGGGCGACGAGCTGGTGCTCTTCCTCGACGCCATCTCCACCAACTTCACCAAGTTCTTCCGGGAGCCGGACCACTTCGAGGCGCTCGCGAAGGACGTCCAGGCGGCCCTCGCGGCCGGGCAGAGCCGGTTCCGCTTCTGGTGCGCGGGCTGCTCCTCCGGGGAGGAGCCGTACACCGCGGCGATGGTGCTCGAGCCGCTCCTGCGGCGCCGCGACTGGAAGCTCCTCGCGACCGACATCTCGACGCGGGTGCTGACGCGGGCCGCGGAGGCGACCTACCCGGCGGAGGACGTGGAGCCCATCCCGGAGGCCCTGAAGAGCAAGTACCTCGAGCCCGCGGGGACGGCGGACGGGGTCACCCGGTACGCCGTCGTCCGGGCGCTCCGCGAGCGGATCGTGTTCCACCGCCTCAACCTGGCGGAGCGGCCGTACCCCATGAACGGTCCGCTCGACGCGGTCTTCTGCCGGAACGTCATGATCTACTTCGACCGCCCCATGCGCGCAGGGCTGGTGGCCGAGATCGAGCGGGTGCTCCGGCCGGGCGCGCACCTCTTCATCGGGCACTCCGAGACGCTGAACGGGATCGAGACGCGCCTCCGCTCGGAGCGGCCCTCGGTCTACCGCCTGCCGGTGGAGGCCCGGTGAACCTCCTCACGATCGGCATCGGCGGGCTCGAGGTCTCCGCGGACCGCGGGGCGGTGCTGATCACCCACGGCCTCGGCTCCTGCATCGCGGTCATCGCGTACGACCCGCGGCGGAAGATCGGCGGGATGCTCCACTTCCAGCTCCCGTCCTCCTCGCTCTCGCCCGAGCGTGCGGCGGTGTCGCCGGGGACCTTCGCCGACACCGGGATCCCGCTCCTGTTCGAGCGGATGTACGCGCTCGGCAGCCGGAAGGCCGACATCGTGGTCAAGGCCACGGGCGGCGGGAACTTCCATGGCGACAACGGAACGTTCGACATCGGCAGGCGCAACCATACGATGATGCGGAAGATCTTCTGGAAGGCGCAGGTGCTCGTGACGGCGGAGGACGTGGGGGGCAGCAGGTCGCGGACGGCGAGGCTCTTCGTGGACACGGGACAGGTGACGATCCAGTCCGGATCCGAGGTCACGCCACTCTGAGGCGCCGTCGGGCGCGCGCGCCCGGGAGGTTCGTCGTGGGACTCGACATGCTGGTGGTGGACGACTCGCCGGTCACGCGCAAGATGGTGCGCCGCGCCCTGGGCCTGTGCGGCCTCGAGGTGACGGAGGTGATCGAGGCCGCCGACGGCGCCGAGGCGCTGGAGAAGCTGGGGCAGCGCCACGTGGATCTGGTGCTCGCGGACATCAACATGCCGGTCATGAACGGGATCGAGCTCGTCGAGCGGATGTCGCGCGACCCGGAGCTCTGCACCGTCCCGGTGGTGATCGTCGCCACCCCGATGAGCCAGGACCGGGTGGAGTTCGTGCTCGACAAGGGCGCCCGGGCCTACCTCGCCAAGCCGTTCCGGCCGGAGGCGCTCCGCGACGTGGTGGTCCAGATCCTGGGAACGACCGGAGGCCCGAATGCCTGAGCCGACCCCCGCGCTGCTCACCGACATCCTGGGGCAGGTCCTCCAGGAGTCCGCGTTCATCTTCGCGGAGCCGGACGACGAGCCGGCGACCTGGCAGGGACCGGTCCTCACCGCGCGCATCGCCTTCGAGTCCACCCGCGGCGGGACGCTGCGGCTCGTCACGACGCCGGCGGCGTCGGCGGAGATCGCCGCGAACATGCTGGGCATCGAGCCGGGCGAGGAGGCCGACGCGAACGGCCGCGCCGCGGTGGCGGAGCTGCTCAACGTGCTCGGGGGCGCGTTCCTGACGCGGTACTTCGGGACGACGGTCCCGAGCCAGCTCGGGCTCCCCTCGACGGAGCTCGGCGAGCCGCCCCCGGCCCGGCGCCGCTGCTGCGCGACCACCGTGCGCCTCGAGAGCGGCGCGCCGGTGGTGATGGAGCTGGATCTCGAGGAGGGGCGGTAGGGCGGCAGTGCGCGCGGGAGAGCCTGGCGCGAAGCGTCAGACCCGCTGCGGCCCATGAGTTGCAGCGCCCACGGGCGGAGCGAGATCCGCACGAGAGGGCGTCATGAACCTGGCGGTCAGATCATCTCCGGACGCGCCCCGCGCCGAGGCGCTGCTCGAGGCCGCGGTGCGGCTCCTCGAGCTCGACGAGAACGAGCTGGCGCTGGCCGTGCTGCAGCGAGCCGAGACGGCGTCGTCCCGGCAGCCCCGCGTGAAGCGCGCCCGGGCCATCGCCCTGGCGCGGCTGGAGAAGCCGGTCCAGGCAGCGCACGCGCTCCTCGAGGAGCTGGCGCTCTCGCGCGACGACGTCGAGGCCTTCCGGACCTACCTCGGCGTGCTGGACCGCGTGGACGGGATCCGGACGATGCCGGAGGGGAGCTTCCTGCGGAGGCTGCTGCGGCGCCTGGACGAGGGCGCGGGGGTGCAGCTCCCGGGGCGCGGCCGCGCGGCCACGCTGCTGGCGGCGGCGCAGCACCTGATGGTCGTGCTGGAGCGCGTGGCCGCGTTCGAGCTCGCCTACCAGGCGCTGGCGGACGACACCTCGCGCGCCCTCATGCTGGAGCTCTCGGCGTTCCGGGCGCTCGGCGATGGGCGCGTCCAGCTCCCGTTCGACGCAGAGGGCATGCTGGCCTTCATGCGCCGCGCCGAGGCGGAGTGCCTGCGCGAGCGAGACCTGTACCCGGCCGCGGCGGCCGCCGGCGCGTCCATCTTCGGGCGGTGCACGGTGGATCGGTGGGACACCGCGCCGCTCGGCCTCCCGCTCGACGTCCTCACGAGCGTGGAGCAGCTCGCGGGGTTCGTCCACCTGCGCGAGTACGAGCTGGACCGGGACGGCGTCCGCGTGGGCCCGCGGCCCGGCGACGTCGTCATCGACGGCGGCGCCTGCTACGGCGACACGGCGCTCTGGCTCGCGCACCGCGCGGGCCCGGCGGGGCGCGTCTTCGCCTTCGAGTTCATGCCGGCGCACGTGGAGATCTTCGGGCGGAACATGGCGCTCAACCCCGCCCTCGCCGGGCAGGTGGAGCTGGTCCCGCGCGCCCTGCACCGCCGCTCCGGCCTCCAGCTCTCGTTCGTGGACAGCGGCCCGGGCTCGCGGCTCGAGGCGGGCGCGGGGCCGGTCACCACCGTCACCGTCGACGACTTCGTCCGGGACCGCGGGCTCGAGCGCGTCGACTTCGTCAAGCTCGACATCGAGGGCGCCGAGCTGGACGCGCTCGCCGGCGCCGAGCAGACCATCCGCCGCCACCGGCCGCGGCTCGCGATCTGCGCCTACCACAAGCCCGAGGACCTGGGCGTGCTCCCGGCCTGGCTCCACGGGCTCGGGCTCGGGTACGAGCTCCGGCTCGCGCACTTCTCGCCCATCGGATGGGACACGGTGCTGTTCGCGGAGGCGCCGGCGTCCGCGGCCTGAGGGGAGGGCGAAGAGAAGATCACGCCTTACCCCTTCTCCTCGTGCAGCGCGAGGTACGCGTGTGCGATCGAGTTCTCGTCGACGAAGCCGACGATGCGCTTCGCCGCGTCCGTCACGGGCAGCTCCCGGACTCCCTGCGAGAGCATGGCCTCGAAGGCCGAACGGATCCCATCGTCGAGCGTGAGCGTCACGGGAGGACGCATCACGTCGGCCGCGTTCGCGACGCCCTCGAGGTGGGGCTGACCTGCGATCGCGACGAGATCCTGCAGGGTGATCATCCCGACGAGGCGGCCGCGGTCCAGCACCGGGTAGACCTCCTGTCGCGTCCGCTCCGTGAGCGGTCGGAGCAGCTCCCGCACCCCGGCGCTCATCCCGAAGACCTGGTACGGAGTGCCGTCCAGCGGGACCTGTCGGAGCGAGACGCCCTGCAGCCTGTCGGCGATCGTCCGCTCCGCGAGCCGCACGCCATCCTGGCCGAGCAGCGCCTCGTAGATCGGGGTTGGGCGGTACCGGCGCGCGATCCCGTAGGCGAGCATGTTGGAGATCATGAGCGGGAGGATCAGGGAGTACCCACCGGTCATCTCGACGATGATCAGCACCGACGTGATGGGGGCGCGGATGATCCCCGCGAAGACCGCGCCCATCCCGACGAGCGCGAACGCTCCGAGCGAGTCCACGGAGTGATGGAAGACGGCCATGTCCAGCGCGCCCACCGCTCCACCGGCCATCGCTCCGATGAAGAGAGACGGCGCGAAGATCCCGCCGGCGCCCCCGCTCGCGTACGAGAGCACCGTGGCGGCGAGCTTCAGCACGCACAACGTCACGAGCACCGTGACGGTGAGCCTCCCCTGGAGCGCTTCCGCGAGCGTGGCGTACCCTCCGCCCGTCACGCCCTTCGCGCCGATCGTCGCCAGCGCCGCGACGGCCAGCACTCCCGTCGCGAGGCCTCCCAGCGCGGGGTGCGCCCAGCGATGGCGCGCCCGCTTGAACCGCCTTCGGACCGCCAGGAGCGATCCGGTGAACGCGACCGACAACCCCGCCGCGACCACGCCCAGCACGGCATAGGAGGCCAGCGAGGACGTGTGCTCCAGCCCGTACGCCCTCGGGAGCTCGAAGACCGGATGAACCCCGAGGACGCTCCGCTCGACGATGGCGGCGAAGGCCGCGGCGACGACCACCCCCGACAGCACGGTCTGGTCCAGCTTGCCGACCACCTCCTCGATGGTGAACGTCACGGCGGCGATGGGCGCGTTGAACGCGGCCGCGATCCCCGCGGCGGCCCCCACCGGCAGCAAGCGCCGGACGTTCTGGAGTGATACGCCGGCGAACCTCCCCGCGCGGCTCGCGATCCCGGCGCAGATCTGGACCGTCGGTCCTTCGCGACCGAGGGACGATCCGGTCCCGATCTGCAGCGTGGAGACGAGGAACTTGCCGAGCGAGTCCCGCAACCTCGGCGGGCCGGACCTCCCCGCGTAGGCGACCTTGACCTGCGGGATGCCGCTCCCGCGGGCGTTGGGGACCACGTACTCGAGCAACACGCCGGAGACGAGCCCTCCCGCCGTCGGAACGAGGAGGGTCCAGAGGATCCAGGTGTGTCCCCGAGCGTCGAGCGCGGCCTCGATGGCGAGCGCGGACACCGCGTGGATGGAGAGGTGGAACGCCACCGCGGCGAGGCCGCACAGACCTCCGATGAGGAGCGTGAGGCCGAGGAGCTTGTGCTGCTCCGTGACCGCGACCCTGACGCGGCGCAACGCTCTCGCCGGGGCGCCGATCCAGCGTCGAGCGCCCCGCTCCGCGGCGCCGTCATGTTCGTTGCTTGGCACTGGCTCCTGTCCTCGACGTTCGCGTCCTCAGAACACGAACTCCTCCCCCTGCGCCCGCAGCGCCGTGAGCGCCGCCAGGTTCACGATCTGTTGCACCGAGCCGCCGGTGGGGAGGATGTTCACCGCGCGCTTCATGCCCAGGAGCACGGGGCCGATCGTCTCGGCCCCGCCGAGGCGCTCGAGGAGCGCGTAGGAGAGGTTGGCGGCGTCGAGGTCCGGGAACACGAAGACGTTGGCGTCGCTCTTCAGGGTCGAGAACGGGAACTCGGCCCTCCGGACGTCGGCGTTCAGCGCCACGGACGCCTGCACCTCGCCGTCCACCTCCAGGTCGGGCCGGAGCCGGCGGACGATGCGGGCGGCCTCGCGCATCTTGGCGGGGCTCTCCCCGGCCGCCGAGCCGTAGGTCGAGTAGCTGAGCATCGCGATCCGCGGCACGACCTCGAAGTACCGGGCGAGCTGCGCGGTCTGGATGGCGATCTCCGCCACCTCCTCGGCGCTCGGGTCGATCGCCAGGGTGCAGTCGGCGAAGAACTTGAAGTCGCTCCGGGTGACCACGATCTGGACGCCCGCCGCGCGCCGGCCGTCGCCCGCCCGGATCACCTCGAGCGAGGGGCGGATCGCCTCGGCGTACGAGGTCGTGAGCCCGGTCACGAGCCCGTCCACCTCGCCCAGCTCCAGCATCACGGCGGCGTAGTAGTTGCGGGTGCGGAGTCGCCGCCGCGCGTCGTCCACGGTCACGCCGTGGCGCTGCCGCAGCTGCCACAGCCGCTCCGCGTAGCGCTCGGCGTCCTCGCTCTGGAGCGGGTCCACGAGCTGGATCCCCCGGAGCTCCTCGAGGGCGTTCACGTCCTCCTCGAGCCGTCGCCGCGGACCGAGCAGCACCGGCTCGCAGATCCGCTCCGCGCGGAGGATGGCGGCGGCCTGCTGGATGGCCGGGTGGTGGCCCTCGGGGAAGGCGATCCGGGCGAGGCGCTTGCGGGCGCGGCTCACAACCGACCAGAGCACCTGGTGCGCGCGGCTCTGCCGGCTGCGGAGCTGCTCGCGGTACGCGGCGGGGTCGATCCGCGTCCGGGCGACGCCGCCCGCCATCGCCGCCTCGGCGACCGCCGGCGCCACCCAGAGCAGGACGCGCGAGTCGAGCGGCTTTGGGATGATGTACTCGCGCCCGAACCGGAACTTCTCCCCGCCGTACGCGCGCGACACCGAGTCGGGCACGTCCTCGCGCGCCAGCGCCGCGATCGCCCGGGCCGCGGCGAGCTTCATCTCCTCCGTGATGGCGGTGGCCCGCACGTCGAGCGCGCCCCGGAAGATGTACGGGAAGCCGAGGACGTTGTTCACCTGGTTCGGGTAGTCCGACCGGCCCGTCGCCATGATCACGTCGGCGCGGGCCGCGGCCGCCTCGGGGTAGGTGATCTCCGGATCCGGGTTGGCGAGCGCGAAGACGATCGGGTCGCGCGCCATCGACCGGATCATGTCGGCGTTCACCATCCCCTTGACCGAGCAGCCCAGGAACACGTCGGCGCCGGCCATCGCCTCGGCCAGGGTCCGCGCCCGGGTGTCCGAGGCGAACTCCGCCTTCCACTCGTTCATGCCCTCGGTGCGGCCGCGCCAGACGACGCCCTTGCTGTCGGCCATGATCACGTTCTCGCGGCGCACGCCCAGGCTCAGGTAGAACCGCGTGCACGAGATCGCGGCGGCCCCCGCGCCCGCGACGACGACCTTCACCGCGTCGATCTTCTTGCCCGCCAGCTCGAGCGCGTTGAGGAGCGCCGCGCCCGAGATGATCGCCGTCCCGTGCTGGTCGTCGTGGAAGACGGGGATCCGCATCTGCTCCTTGAGGCGACGCTCGATGACGAAGCACTCGGGGGCCTTGATGTCCTCCAGGTTCACGCCGCCGAACGTGGGCTCGAGCGCCTTCACCACCTGGCAGAACCGGTCGACGTCCTTCTCGTCCACCTCGATGTCGAAGACGTCGATGTCGGCGAACTTCTTGAAGAGGACGCCCTTGCCCTCCATCACGGGCTTGCCGGCCAGCGCGCCGATGTCGCCCAGCCCGAGGACCGCCGTGCCGTTCGAGATCACCGCGACCAGGTTGCCGCGCGCGGTGTACCGGTAGGAGAGCTCCGGCTCCTTCTCGATCGCGAGGCAGGGCTCGGCGACGCCGGGCGAGTACGCGAGCGAGAGATCGCGCGCCGTGGCGCAGGGCTTGGTGGCGACCACCTCGATCTTCCCGGGGCGTCCGGCCTCGTGGTAGGCGAGCGCGTCCTCGCGCTTCGCGCCGCGCTGCTTCCCGGCGTCGGCGGGCTGCGGGGTCAAGGTGGAGTCGGTGGACATGGGGGCTCCGTCGCGGGCAGGGGCCGGCTCGATCCGGCGCGGCTGCATCGTGACAGAGGCGCGGAGCGCGCGCGATGCGACGTACGGGCCCGCGCGCGAGGGCGCAGCCCGGGGCGAGAAGCGTAGACCCCGCAGGACCTCCGGGCGGCCGTCGCGGTCCGGGAGGCGCGACGCCAGCCCGGACCGCGCACTTCCGTCCTGCTCCCCCTCGTGATGCGCGATCAGTCGGCCGAGGTCCACCTCCCGCCCTGCGCGACGCACTCCTGCTCCACCTCGGCGAGCCGCTCCGGCGCGTACACGTACAGGGTCAGGTGGAGCGCGAACTGGTCCTGCGCGCAGGTGCCGAGCACGCCGTCGGTCGAGCACGAGGCGACCTCCGGCGCGGAGCAGCTCATCTCCGCCGGTACGTCGGATTGCATCACCAGGCACGCCTCCGCGTTCCCGCACGCCATGTACGTCCGCTTGTCTTCGTCGTCGCCCCCGCCCCCGCCGCATCCCGCGAGTCCGATCAGCGCCAGCGCTGCCCCCATCCACGTCGTTCGCATGTGCCCTCCTCCCGAAGGTTCGTCGAGACCGGGCGAGCGACCGACCGATCGCCCGGTCCCACGGATCAATCCGCGAGGCGGGGCTCGTGGCAAGGAGATTCGCTCCTCCCTCAGAACCGCAGCCCCACGGCCCTCCCGCCGCCCGGAGCGACATCGGCGCCACCGCGAGCTCGAGCGCGGAGGTCTCGGCCGTGGTGGTGGGAGGCGGCGTCGAGAGGCGCCGCCGCAGGGCGCCGTCGTGATCGTCGGCGAGGCGCCGGATCTCCTCGCGTGGGGCGGGGTGCGGGTCGACGAGGATGCCGGAGCTGAAGAGCGCCACTCCGGGAGGTTCGTCGGCGCCGCTCGTCTACTCCCGCCCCGCCTCCTCCGCGGCCTTCACGATCTCGCCCGGGATCCGGTCGACCGGCAGGACCTTGTCCACCGCGCCCAGCTCGATCGCCACCTTGGGCATCCCGAATACGACGCAGCTCGCCTCGTCCTGGGCGACGGTGCGCGCCCCGGCCTCGTGCATCGCGAGCAGCCCCTGCGCGCCGTCGGCGCCCATGCCGGTGAGGATCACGCCGACGGCGTTCCGGCCGGCGGCGTGCGCCACCGAGCGGAACATCACGTCGGCCGACGGCCGGTGCCGGTTCACGCGGGGGCCGTCCTTCACCTCGACGACGTAGCGGGCCCCGGAGCGGCGGAGCAGCAGGTGCTTGTTCCCCGGCGCGACCAGCGCCACGCCGGGCACGACCGACTCGCCCCCCTCGGCCTCGCGCGCGTCGAGCTTCGACGTCTCCTTGAGCCGCGTGGCGAAGTAGCGGGTGAAGAGCTCGGGCATGTGCTGCGTGATGATGACGCCCGGCGCGTTGGGCGGCAGGGCCTTCAGGATCCGCTCCACGGCCACGGTGCCGCCGGTCGAGGCCCCGATCGCGACGACCTGGTTTGTGGTGCGGGTGAGGGCGCGGAGCGGGCTGGGCGGCTCCGCCGTTGCGGGCGGCAGGGCGCGGACGCCGGCCGCGGCCACGTCCTTCACCTTCTGGAGGAGGTCGGCCGTCATGTCGCCGACGGAGTACGCCGCGCCGGGCTTGCACATGACGTCGCACGCGCCGGCCGAGAGGGCCTCGAGGGCGAGCGCGCCGCCGGCCGGGGTGAGCGAGGAGACCACGATGACCGCGGTCGGCCGGTACCGCATGATCTTGTGCAGGAAGGTGATGCCGTCCATGCGCGGCATCTCGACGTCCAGCGTGATGACGTCGGGCTCCTTCTCGAGGATGAGGTCGCGCGCGACGTACGGGTCCGGCGCGGTCCCGACGACCTCGATCCCGGGGTCCTTCGAGAGCTCCTGCTGAAAGACGTTGCGGACGACGGCGGAGTCGTCCACCACGAGGACGCGGATGCGCCGCTTGCTGCCCGGTTGCTGCACCATCCGCCGCCCTCCCTGGCCCTCGTCGGGGCCGCCGCCTCAGGCCGGCTGGCTCGTCGGCTGCGCGCTCGCGCGGGAGACCTCGTGGACCTCCTCGTTCGAGAGGATCCGAGCGATGTCGAGCAGGAAGACGATGCGCTTGTCGTGCTTGCCCACGCCGAGGATGAACCCGTCGTCGAGCGCGGCGTGGCCGAGGGACGGGGTGGGCTCGATGTGATCGGCGTCGATGGTCAGCACCTCCAGGACCTGATCGACGAGGAGCCCCATGGTGAGCGGGCGGCCGTCCACCGAGCACTGCACCACGATGATCACGGTCTGGTCGGTGGTCTCGCACCGTTCCATCCCGAACTTGAGCCGGAGATCGATGACCGGGATGACCTTGCCGCGCAGGTTGATGACGCCGCGGATGAACTCGCGGGTGCGCGGGACGCGGGTGATCTCGAGCAGGCCGATGATCTCGCGCACCTTCAGGATCTCGAGGCCGTACTCCTCGCGCGCGAGCTGGAAGGTCATGTACTTGCCTGCGAGCCGTCGCCCGAGCTCGACCGCCGTCCCGCTCCGCTCCGCCTGGTCCATCGTCGTCTCAGCCACGGTGTCCTCCGAAGTGCGACGGCCGGGTGCCGGAAACGCCGCCGGTGCCGTGAGCAAGAGCAGCGAGTGTGCCACCGGCGGGGGGCGCGCGGAGGGCCCGGCCACGCGGCCAATCCCCCGTGATGTCGAGGCGATCGCGCGCCCTCGCGGTACCGGGATGGGGGCGCTGGGTCGCGGGGGCTCCGGTTGGCGGAGGTCGGTCCGCACCCGGGCACGGCGGTGACCCCGGGCGCGGGCGCGGGCACGGGCTCTACTGGAGCCCGGTGCCCAGGATCTCGTCCTTGGGCTCGAGCTCCAGCACCAGCTCGACGCGGCGGTTCTTCTCGCGGGCGTCCGGCGTGTCGCCCTTCGCGACCGGGTGCGCGGAGCCGAGCCCGACCGCGGCGAGCAGCTCGGGGCGCGCGCCGTGCGCCTGCTCGAGGTAGGTCACGACGGTGGCGGCGCGCGCCGAGGAGAGCTCCCAGTTGTTGCGCCAGCGCTCGTTCCCGAGCGGCGTCTCGTCGGTGTGCCCTTCGGCCCGGACGAGCCGCTCGAGCGGGACGAGCTCGCCGGCGATGGCGTCGAGGATCGGGAGCACCTGCGGGCGGAGCACCGCCTGGCCCGGATCGAAGAACTCCGCGGCGGCGAGGCGCACGGTGAGCTTCCTCCCCTCGACGACCACCTGGATCACGGGGCGCACCTGCCGCTCCATCACGAACGGCCGGACCCGCTTCTCCAGCTTCTTCCGGAGCATCTCGATCGCTTCCTTGTTCTCCTCCATCTTGGGCTTGCCGGAGCGGAGGGCGGGGCCGCCACCCTCGCTGGGCGGGCCGTCGAAGACGGGCAGGGCGCCGGTGCCGCCGGTCCCGGAGAAGTGCATCGCCCACTTGATCGAATCGGCCACCTGCACGAGCCGCTTGTTGTCCACGCGCGAGACCGCGTACATGACCACGAAGAAGGCGAAGAGCAGCGTCATGAAGTCGGCGTAGGAGACGAGCCACCGCTCGTGGTTCTCGTGCTCCTCGTGCTTCTTCTTCCGGGCCACGTGTCGTCCTCGTGTCTCTACGCCGCCTTCTTCGCGCCCTCGTCGGCGGGCCCGGCCTCCTCGCCCGTGAACGCCCGGAGCTTCTCCTCGAGCACGCGCGGGTTGAGGCCCTCCTGGATGGAGAGCACGCCCTCGGCGATGAGCGTCTTGCGCTCCTTCTCTGCGCCCAGCTTGAGCTTGATCTTGGTGGCGAAGGGCAGGAAGAAGATGTTCGCCACCCCGACGCCGTAGATCGTCGCGACGAACGCCACCGCGATGCCGCCGCCCAGCTTGGACGGGTCGGAGAGGTTCTCCATCACGTGGATGAGGCCGAGCACGGCGCCGAGGATGCCGATCGTCGGCGCGAAGCCGCCGGCCGACTCCCAGACCTTGGCGCCGACGATGTGCTCCTCGTAGTCCGCCTCGATCGCCGCGTCGAGGGTGGAGCGGGTGACCTCCGCGTCCACGCCGTCCACGACGAACTGGAGCGCGCGCCGGAGGAACGGGTCCTGGACGTCGGCGAGCTTCCCCTCGAGCGCCAGCACGCCGTCGCGTCGGGCCACGCTCGCGAACTCGACGATCTGCCGGGCCAGCCCGCCGAGGTCCGCCTTCCGCTCGGTGAAGGCGAGCTTCACCATCCGCATGCCCATGACGAACTGCTTCTTCGGGTACGCGACCATCACCGCGCCCAGCGTGCCGCCGAAGATGATCAGGGCCGCCGTGGACTGGAGGATGGAGCCGACGTGGCCGCCCTCGAGGGCCTGGCCGAGGAGGATGAGGCCGATGGCCGCGACGATCCCGCCGATGGTGGTGATGTCCATGGAGCTACTCCTCGGCGGGATCGGGGGTGGGAGGGCGCGGGAGCGGGACGATCGAGGCCCGGCGCTCGGGTCCGGGCGCGCCCGCGGGGACGGGGCCCGCGGCGATGCGCCGGCGGTAGGCCACCGCGCGGTCCACCACCTCCTCCGGCGGCTCGCGCACCATGAGGTGGAGGCCGCCGTGGAGGAGGAGCACTGTGTCGGGGGTGGCCTCGACGGTGAGGATCTGGTCGGAGTTGACCCAGAGCTCCTTCCCGTCGAGGCGCGTCACGCGGATCATGGTCGGCTCCAGCCACTCGGGTCTTCGTCACGCGGGCCCGGGGTGATAAGGCCCCGCGGCGTGGTCACCGCTTCAGGTTGATGAGCTGGTCGAGGAGCTGGTCGGCGGTGGTGATCGACTTGGAGTTGGCCTCGAAGGTCCGCTGGGCGGAGATGAGCCGGACGAACTGCTCCGCGAGGTCCACGTTGGACTGCTCGAGCGAGCCGGAGATCACGGAGGCGCGGCCGCCGGCGCCCGGGGCGCCGATCACCGGCTGGCCCGAGGCCTGGCTCTGGGCGTACAGGTTGCCGCCGATGCTCTCCAGGCGGTCGGGGGCGGAGAAGCCGGCCACCGCCACCTGCCCGAGCGTCCGGCTCTGGCCGTTGGTGAAGATGCCGTTGATGTTGCCGAGCGTGTCGATCCGGATGGAGGCGAGCTGGCCGGAGCCGAACCCGTCCTGGCCGATGAAGGTCGACGCCGACGGCGAGGCGAACTGGGTGATGCCCGCCAGGCCGGTGCCGCCGCCGGGGACGGGGTCGCCGAAGTTGAAGGTGAGGGCCTGCGTGCCGCCGGGCGCGATGGGGTCGAACACCGGCGCGCCCGCGCCCGTGTCCATGGTCGAGCCGGTGAGCCGGCCCTGCCCGTCGAAGGTCAGGGTGCCGGAGGCGATCTCCTGGAGCACGCCGGGGGTGCCGCTCGTGAGGCCGCCGCCGTCGGTCATCGCGTGCCAGTCCCAGGTGTTCGTCGCGTTCTTGTGGAAGAACACCTGCGTCTGGTGGGCGGCGCCCATCGCGTCGTACAGCGTGAGGCTGGTCGAGAAGTTGGAGGTGAGGCCCGGGTCGCTGGCGTGGAAGAGGCCGTCGGAGGGGATGCCCATCCCGAGGATCGGCGCGTCGGCCTGGAGGTTGGCCTTGATGGTGGCGCTGGTGGTGGCGCGCGGCGTCGCCGAGGCGGTGCCGATGAGCAGGTCGCCGGGCAGGCCGGAGATGACGCCCGCAGCGTCGGCGGGGAACCCCTGCACCCGCAGCCCCTCGATGTTCACCATGTAGCCGTCGCGATCGACCGTGAACTGGCCGGCCCGGGTGTAGAAGTTGGCGGTCTGCCCGTTGTGGTTGCCGTTCACGATGAAGAATCCGTTGCCCTGCAGCGCCAGGTCGGTCGCGATGCCCGTGGACGTGAGGGCGCCCTGGGTGAGGATCTTCTGGACCGACTGGAGGCGCGCGCCGAGGCCGATCTCGCCGGTGCCGCCGATGACGGACTGGGTGAGGGCGTCCTCGAAGGTGGCGCGGGCGCCCTTGAAGCCGATGGTGCCCGCGTTGGCGATGTTGTCTCCGACGACGGAGAGCTCGAGCGCGGAGGCCTGGAGGCCGGTGGTGCCGGAGGAGAGGGCGGTCAGGAGCGACATGGCTTTCCTTTCTGTGCGAGCCGGTTACTGGCCGGCGGGGGGGGCGGAGATCTCGACGACGTCGGACATCGGGACGCGGCGGCCGGCGACGAGGAGCTGCGCGACGCCCTCGTCGAAGGCCACCCCGGTGATGGTGGCGCGGGTCATCGCGCTCGCCTGGACCGTGCTGCCGTCGTTCCTGGTCCCGGAGACGGCGAGGAAGTACTCGCCGGAGGGGAGCGGCTTGCCCGCGTCGTCCATGCCGTCCCAGGTGACGTCGCGCGTGCCCGCGGCCTGCGCGGCGAGGTGAAGGGTCCGGACCACGCGGCCGGTCCGATCGGAGATGACCGCGGTGGTGTCGTCGGTCGCCTCGGGGAGCGACAGCTGGAACCGCGTCGGGGACCCGGCGGTGAGCCCGATCCGGTCGGCGCGGACCAGCGCCTGCTTGCCGACGAGCTGGGTGGTGACGAGCTGGCTCGAGGAGGCCGTCGCCACGGTCATCGCGTCGATCTTCGAGTTGAGCCCCTGCAGCGTCTCGAGCTGCGAGAACTGCGCGAGCTGCGCGATCATCTGCTGGTTGTCGACGGGCTTGAGCGGGTCCTGGTACTTGAGCTGGACGGTGAGGAGCAGCAGGAACTGATCCTTCCCGAGCTCGCTCGAGGCGGTCTTGGCGGCGGGGGTGCCCACCGCGGGGAGGTCGCCGACGAGGCTGGAGACTGGGGACGTGGTGGACATGAGGCCTCCTAGGCGGTGACGTCGTGGGTCCCGCCGTGCTTGCGCGCGGCGCCGCGGGCCGGGCGCGCCTCGGCGCGGGGTGAGGGCGGCGCGCCGTCGTGGGGCGGGTCGCCGTGGCGCTCGGAGGC
>JAEYOU010000214.1 GCA_023411405.1 Pseudomonadota bacterium
CGCCGGCGGAGCGGGCGCCTCGTAGGCCTGGGCCGCCGGCGCTGCGGCAGGCGCGCCGTCATGATGCGCCCGCTTGCGCACGACGAATCCCGGCCCGGCCGGGCGCACGGGCGCCGGCTTCGGCTTCCGCTCGGCGAGGATCTTGTCGAGCGCCGCCGCGGCCTGATCGTCCTCGAGCGAGGACGAGTGGCTCTTCACCTCAAGGTAGCCGAGCGCGTGGAGCTTGTCGACGAGCTCCTGGTTGGAGAGCTCGATGCCGTGCTCCTTCAGCTGCTTGCCGAGCTCGTGAACCCGCTTCTTCGTCATTGCGTTGACTCCTAATGCTTTCGGGCGAATTCCGTCAACTCGACCCGGAGCGTCGCTGCGTCCGCGAGCACGCCCTGCGCCCGGAGGGCCCGCGGGAAGGCGCGCCGGTCGATCGCACGATCGAGGCACGCCGGTTCGGGGTGGAGCCAGGCGCCTCGCCCGCCCGTCCGGGCGCGGTCGAACACCACGCGCCCCGCCTCGGCCTTCAGGCGCACGAGCGTCGCCTGGCCGCCGGTGCGGCGGCAGCCGACGCAGGTGCGCACGGGCTCGCGGGGCTCGTACGTCACGCGCCCGTCCTCTCGGTGCTGGCGGAGGTGGAGCGGAGCTTCTCGGCGTCGAGCTCGGCGCGGAGCTTCGCCTCCTCCTCGAGGTAGACGCCCACGGCGTGCTTGATCTGCCGCGCCTTCTTGATGCCCAGCCCGGTCGAGTCGGCGAGCTTGGAGACGTCGCCCTCGTTGTGCACCGCCTCGACGGTCGGGTAGCCGGCCAGCTTGAGCTGCTCGACCGCCTTCTCCCCGACCCCGCGGACGCGCGCGAACCGCTCCTCCTGCGTGAGGCCGTCCGGGTGGCGGCGGGCCTCGGCCAGCCGCGCCGCCTCGCGCTCGGTCTCGAGCTGGATCTCCTTCTCGGCGTCGGTGATCGACTGCTCGCGGGCGCGCTTCTGGAGGTCCGGGATCATGTCCATCGTGAACCCCGGGAACTGCGTCAGCATCTCGGCGGCGGCGTTGGCGAGGTCCTGCGCCTTCCGGAAGCCGTGCGCGTAGAGCATCTCCTGCGTCGCGTCGGGGACGCCGATCGCCGAGAAGCTCTCCTTCGCGAACTCGTGCATCTCCTTCACGCGCGTCTCGGAGTTGATGTCGAGCTTCCACCCCGTGAGCTGCGAGGCGAGGCGCACGTTCTGACCGCGGCGGCCGATGGCGAGTGAGAGCTGGTCGTCCGGGACGATGATCTCCATCGCCCGGTTCTGCTCGTCGAGGAGCACGCGCGAGACCTCGGCCGGCGCGAGCGCGTTGCACACGAACCGCGCCGGGTCCTCGTCCCAGGGCACGATGTCGATCTTCTCGCCGCGGAGCTCCTGCACGACCGCCTGCACGCGGCTGCCCTTCATGCCGACGCAGGCGCCGACCGGATCGACGTCCGAGTCGCGCGAGCTGACCGCGATCTTGGCGCGCCCGCCCGGCTCGCGGGCGGCGGCCTCGATCACCACCACGCCCTCGGCGATCTCCGGGACCTCCATCTCGAAGAGCCGCTTCAGGAGATCGACGGACGCGCGGGAGAGGATGATCTGCGGCCCCTTCGACTCGCGGAGCACGTCCATCACGAAGGCCTGGATCCGGTCGCCGGCGCGGTAGCTCTCGCGCGGCACCTGCTCGCGGACCGGGAGCACCGCCTCGGCGCGGCCCAGGTCCACGATCACGTTCCCGCGCTCGAACCGGCGGACGATGCCGGTGATGACCTCGCTCTTGCGGTCCTTGTACTCGTTGAAGACGTTCTCGCGCTCGGCGTCGCGGGTGCCCTGGATCATCACCTGCTTCGCCGTCTGGGCGGCGATGCGGCCGAACGAGCGCCGGTAGGTCTTCAGCTTGAGGAGGTCGCCCCACTGCTCGTCCTGGGCGCGCGCCTCGGCCTCGTCCTCCGGCCGGTAGTAGATGGGGAAGTCGAGCTCGTCTCCCGGCTCGACCTCGATGCCTTTGTCGTGCGCCACCGACACCGGGATCATGTTCACCGGGTCGGGGATCGGGTTCTCCTCGGTCGGATCCGCGACGATGGTCAGGACCTGGAACAGGTCCACCTGCCCCTTGTCCTCGTCGTAGCGGGCCTTGAGGTTGCGCTCGAGGCCGAAGTGGCGCTTCGCGGCGCTCCCGATGGCCTCCTCCAGGATCTCGATGAGCTTGGGCCGGTCGATGCCCTTGTCCTTCGCGACCTGGTCGAGGATGAGGTTCAGGTTGACGTTCTGCTGCATGGTCAGTCCTTCCTCCGAAGATCGGCCTCGGCGTCGTACTCGAGGTGCGCCTTGGCGATGCGGTCGAGCGGGATGCGGTGCGTGACGCCGTCCACGTCCACTGCGACGGCGCCCTCCGCGAACCCGCGCAGGGTCCCGGTCCAGTGCTTGCGGGGCGGCAGCCCGGGCGCGGTGTCGGGCACGGGGGCGAACCCCTTCACGTGCACGCGCTGGCCGGCGTAGCGTTCGAAGTCCTGCGGCTTGCGCAGGGGCCTGTCGAGCCCCGGCGACGAGACCTCGAGATCGTAGGCGGGCTCGATGAAGTCCTCGACGTCGAGGATCGGCTCCACCGTGCGGCTCACCGCCTGGCAGTCGTCGATGCCGACCCCGCCCGGCTTGTCGATGCACACGCGCAGCGTCCAGCGGCCCGCGAGGCGGAGCCACTCCACCTCGACGAGCTCGAACCCGTCCCGCTGGAGCACGGGCT
This sequence comes from Pseudomonadota bacterium, assembly GCA_023411405.1. Lineage (GTDB taxonomy): Bacteria > Myxococcota > Myxococcia > Myxococcales > Anaeromyxobacteraceae > Anaeromyxobacter. Next base: position 2,736 of record JAEYOU010000214.1, read on the forward strand.
CCAGGAGGCGGCGAACCTGCTCCGCGATGGGCTCCTGGCCGATGGCCGACATGCACCCCTTCAAAAAAGAAAAAGTGGGCGACGAGCCCACTTTCGTAGCCCGGCGAGACCCGGGCGCGAAAATGTCGGCGGATAGCTAGCAGAAGCCTTCCGGTGCGTCAAGGCGGTATACGGACCGCTGACCCCCGCCGGGGTGCCACCTCCCGTGAACATGCCCCGCGCCCGAGCCCGGGGCGCACCCGGGCTCGGGCCGGAATCCGTCACGCTGCGGCCGCAGGCGCTCCCTTGTCCACCTGCTCCACCTTCGCGTCCGGCTTGGTGAGCAGGGTCGCGACGATCGTCACCAGCGCCGAGATGGGAAGCGCGACGATGATGGGATCGACCACGGCCCAGGTGGTGCCCGAGACGAGGCTCGGCCTGTCGAAGAGCAGCTTCGAGACGCCGAGCGCCGCCGACTCGTTCTCGTGGAACAGGAGCACCCAGAGCGCCCATGAGAAGGTGCCCGCCAGCATCCCGGCGATGGCGCCGAACCTGTTGGCGCGCTTCCAGAAGAGCGCAGCCGCGAAGATCGGGAGGAAGGCCGCCGCGCACATCCCGAAGAAGAGCGCCGTGGCGATGGCGACGATGCCGGTGCCCAGCTTGAGCGAGAGCAGGACGGTGAGCACGAAGCCGATCAGCACTCCGGCCTTGGCGATGGGGACGGTCCGCTCCTGGTGGCGCCCCTTGGCGATGACCTCCTGGTAGAGATCCCGACCGTAGGCGGTGCCGATGACGTGGAACTGGGCCGAGAGCGTCGACATCGCCGCGGCCAGGAGCGTCACCATGAACAGGTAGCCGAACCACTGCGGCATCGCCGACTGGATCAGCGTGGGCATGACCTTGTCGACGTTGGGCTTGCCCGTCGCCGCGTCGACGACCATGCCCAGCGCGATCTTCCCGTTCTGGTTCATGAAGTAGACGTTGGAGAGCGCGCCGGTGACGAAGGCGACGCCCGTCATGAACAGGATGAACACGCCGCCGGGGACGAGCGCCCGGTGGAGCTCGCGGCCGCTCTTCACCGTCATGAAGCGGAGCGTGAGCTGCGGCTGGGCGAGGACGCCGATCCCGACCCCGAACACGATCGTGGAGACGAGCTTCCACCACATAGGAGAGCCGAGGGCGGGCATGGCGGTCCACCCGAGGTGCCCGCCTTTCTGGAGGGTCTCGGGCACCTTGTCGGCCATCGCGGTGAGCGCCGCGTGGGCGCCCATGCCCCCGGTCTTCGCGTAGACCGTGACGACCAGCAAGGCCATCCCCGCGAACATCACCACCGCCTGGAACGCGTCGGTGTAGACGACCCCCTTGAGGCCGCCGAAGAAGACGTACGCCATGGTGAGGACCGCGAACACGGTCAGCGCGAGGCCGTAGTTCAGGTCGAGCTGGACCTCGAGGAACCGCGCCCCGCCGATGAGCACCGCGGCGGCATAGAGCGGCATGAGGAGCGCGATGGTCCCGCCGGCGAACCCCTGGATGAACCGGGAGCGGAACCGGCGGCCCAGGAGCTCGGGGAAGGTGTGGGCGTCGAGCGCGGCGCCGAGCCGGCGCGTCGGTCGCCCGAACACCACGAAGGCGATGAAGATCCCGACGAGGATGTTGGCGACGGTGAGCCAGAGGAGGCCCATCCCGAAGAACGCGGCCACGCCGCCGAACCCGACGATCGCGGACGTGGAGATGAAGGTGGACCCGTACGCGAGGGACATCAGCACCGGGTGGATCTGCCGGCCGCCGACCAGGTAATCGGCGGCGCTCTTCGTGTTGCGGTACCCGAGCCAGCCCAGGTACGCGATGACGGCCGAGTACAGGACGACGACGATCGCGAGCGCGGTGACGTTCATGGCGGGCTCCTAGACCGAGTCGATGTCCGGCTCGTCCTTGGGATGGACGGGTGGCGGCAGGGGGGTGTCGTCGGTGTTCCAGTGGATGAGGCCGTAGATCACGCAGAGCGCGGCGCTGGCGAGCGTGAGCAGGAACGCAGCGGTCACGCCCCAGTCGGCGAATCCGAACATGGGCCCTCCCGGGCGGCAGTACGGCGAGGAGCCCGGATGGTACGCGATCCCCGCGCGGGGACGAAGCGTGAACCGGACGGTGTGTTTCTCTACACGGACGCGGCGCGTCAACGGCCGCGCACATGCCGCTCGATCCCGTCCATCCACGCGTTCAGCCCGGCGAAGGTCCGCACGAGCGCGCCGTGCGCGAGCTGCTCCGGCCACGGCCCGCGTCCGCCCACGACGAGCTCCACGCCGCGCCCCGCGCAGGCCTCGGCGAGCGCGTCCGCGGCGTCCGCGAGCGCGTCCGGCGACCGGCACACGCTGGCCGAGACCGCCAGCACGTCGGCAGCTCCGGCCGCCACCCGCGCCGCGAGGTGCTCCGTGGAGACGTCCCGCCCGATCCATGCGGAGGACCAGCCGCGCTCGCGCACGCACAGCTCGACGAG
>JAEYOU010000286.1 GCA_023411405.1 Pseudomonadota bacterium
CTCCGGGAGCGCGCCGAGGAGGCCGCGCAGCGCGCCGACGCGTCGGAGTCCACGGCCGCGGAGCACGAGGCGGAGCTGGCCTCGGTCCGGGCGCGGCTCGACGCCGTCACCGCGCAGGCCCGCAAGGCCGAAGGCGACCTCAAGACCGCGCGCGAGGAGGCACGGCGCGCGACGGGCGAGCTGGAGCAGCTCCGCGGACGCCTCGCCGACGCCGAGCGCCGCCTCTCCGAGAGCGCCGCGGCCGCCGATCGGGTCGAGGAGCTCGAGCGGGAGCTCGAGTCCGCCCGCACCGAGATCATCGTCGCGCGGGGCGAGGCCGAGGGCGCCCGGAGCGAGGTGGACGCCCGCAGCGCGGAGCTGACGAAGCGCGTGGCCGAGCTCGAGGCGCAGAGCGCCAAGAACGAGGAGCGCGTCTTCAAGGCCTACCAGAAGATCAAGGGCGACGAGAAGGTGCGGGACAAGGTCCGCAAGGCCATCGCCATCGCCGCGCAGCTCCTCGACGAGGGGCTGCCGGCCGAGCCGGCGCCCGCTCCCGAGAAGTCGAAAGTCTCCTGAGCCCGTCCGACCAGCCCTGAGCGTAGGGCCCGCGCGAGCGGGCCCGGAGTCGAAGGGCGTGCGCTCAGGCTTCCCGGTCGGCGTAGTCCTGCCGCGCCGGCGGCACCTCCACGCCGCAGTACCGCAGCAGCCGGAGGTGGTGGCGGCCCAGCCCCCGCAGGGCGACGCCCGAGTGGGCGACGAGCTGCTGCGCGACGGTCGCGACGCCGACGTCCTGGAGATCCGAGACGCGCGAGAAGTCGATCACCAGGGGCGTCGCCCGGGGCACCTCGGACAGCCAGCGGGACAGGCGGTTCGCGGCGTTGCGGTCGAAGGTCCCAGCCACCCGGATCAGCAGCTCGCCCGCCTCGCCCCGCGTCACGTCCATCATTTCTTTCACCTCGAGCGGAGGCGACATTGCCTTCGCTCCGAGTACAAGTCAATGCGGCGCCCCATCACGGAGCCCGATCGAATGACATGCGCAAACGGGTGGGGTTCCGGCCGCCTCGCCGCCCGGTCTCGCGCGCGCGAGCGCACGCGCCGCGAACCGCCGATGGCGACGCGCGGCGCCGCTCACGCGCAGTGCGGGCGATGACGACGGCCGCTCAGTGCGTCGGCGGGACCACCCCCGCGGGCTCGGGTTCGCTCGCACCCGCCGCGCGCATCGCGCCCAGCGCGGCGCCGATGGCGAGCAGGTTGCCCGGCGAGATCGCGGTCCGCAGCGCCGACTTGAGGAACGGCCGGAGCAGGGGCCACAACCCTCCGCCCAGCACGAAGCCAGCGGCGGCGGCGACGCCCAGGACGGCCATCGGCGTCTCCTCCATGCGCCGCTCGAGCTCGACCGCCTCCGCGAACCGGGAGGCCGCCTCGCGGGCCTCTGCGCTCAGCTCCCGGATCGCGACGCGCAGATCCGCCACCCCGCCCTCCAGCCGCCCGCCCACCTCGTTCGTGTCCATCGCGACCCCGTGTGCGTCTTCGAGAGAACGCCGCCCCGGTCAGGTCCGGGACAGCAGGCGGCCGAGGAGGAACCCGACGCCGGCGGCGATGCCGACGGCGGCCCAGGGATGCTCGCGCGCGTACTCGCGGATCATGCTCCCCGCGTCCTCCGCGTACCCGCGGAGATCGTCGATGCGTTGCTCCATCCCCGCGGCCATGGCGCTCGCCTGGCTCCGCACCCCCTCGGCCATGCGCTCGCCCCTGCCGCCGTCCTCCATCGAGTTCTCCGCCATTGCCGTCCTCCAGCCTGGTGTTGGCTTGCGAGAACGTAGGGAGTCGATGGCCCAGAACCAAATACCCTCGGCGGGCAGGCGAGGGAGCAAAATGGCGGCCCGCTCGATCAATGCTTGTCGGTCGACGGCCCGCGCGCGGCGGCTTCCTTCTTCATCATGAACGCCTTCGCCTGGGCCTGGACCGTCTGGGGCACGTTGCGGTCCCGCGCGAGCTCCTTGATGTCCTTCTCCTGCAGGGTCTGGAGGAGCTTCAGCGCGGTGGGGAGCGGGACCTTCGGGTTCTTCACGAGCGCGATCTTGATCGCGTAGGTCCGGAGGAACTCGCGGTTCGAGTAGATGTAGCGCAGCACGTCGGCGTTGGCGGTGCGCGAGTTGGCGAGCCCGATGATCTCGCCGTCGGTGATGCGGGGGCTCGTCGCCGCCGCCATGCAGACGAGCTTGTTGGAGTCGCGCAGGAGCAGCGTCCGCGCCTCCTTGTTGCCGAGCGTGGCGAGCTTGATCTTCTCGGACACGCTCATCTTCAGGATGCGCTGCGTGATGTTGAGCTTCTTCTGCGCCTCCTCGGCGGTCTCGGCGTGCGGGGCCTCGTCGGGGGCGCCCTCCTGGGCGAGCTCCCGATCGTACTCCGCCATGAGCGCGGCCGCGGTCTCCTGGGGCGCCGCCGCCCGGGTGGGGTCGACGCCGTGGATCCGCTTGTGCGCCTCGACGAGCTGCGGGACGTCGAGCAGGGTGAGCCCGTTGCGCACGCAGAAGTCGCAGGCGCCGTCGAGGGTCGACGCGAGCGCGTTCGGGTTCTGGCAGAGCGCGCGGATGATGGCGTCGTGGCGCAGCAGGCGCAGCTCGTTCTGGCGGACGATGTCTGCCAGCCGCTGCGGGAGCCCCGCGGCGAGGCGCGCGACGGTCTCGTCCGAGGTGCTCTGGTTGAGGAGCACGAGCTCCAGCGCCGCCTCCTTGTCCGCGAACCGGTCCGCGAGCCAATCGAGCACCGCGGGCTTCAGCCCCTCGGACCGGAGGGCCACGCCCCAGATCTTGTCCGGCAGGCCGCTCGCCGTCTTGGTCGCCGTCTCCCGCACCGCCGCGTCCGCGTCGAACGAGAGCACGTAGAGGAGCGTGGTGAGGTCGACCGGCGCGACCGCCGGGACGAGCCCCTTCGCGCCCATCATCCGGAGCGGCGCGGGGGCCGCGGGATCGGCGTGCTTCTGCAAGGGCTTCGGGAGGACGTCGAGCGGGAGCGGACAGTCGGGCATGGTTCAGCTCCTGGCGCGCGGCGGAGCGGGCGGCGGCGGGATGCCCAGCGCGACGGGGGTGAGCTCGTACACCGGCCCACGGCGCGCACGCCACCCGTGCCGGAGCCGGCCGAGCAGCCGGTTGATCGGGTGGTGGCGGGAGAGGAACGACAGGGCCGGCCGGAGGCGCGTCCCGAGCGCCTCGCGCGCGGCGACGAGGCCCGGGTCGTCGGGCCACCGCGCGAGGCCCTGGGTCACCACCTGGAGCACGCGCTCGCGCTGGTTCAGCGCCAGGTGGACCCGGGCGGCGTTGAGGACGAGCTCCGGCGCGGCGCCGAGCCGGAGCGCCTGATCGCAGAGCTGCGCCCCGAGGTTGGAGTTCTTCTCGACGAGCACGAGGGTGAGCCCGTACCAGGACATGAACCGCGGGTCGCGGCCGTCGCGACGGTGGGCGCGCCCGAACGCCGCGTGCGCGGCCTCCAGGTGGCGGGCGTGGAAGGCGATCCGGCCCTCCTCCCAGGCGGCCTCGGCGTGCGGATCGGAGGGCGGGCTCACGCGGGGATCGATCATGGCGCGTTCACCGGTTCCGCTCCCAGAGGATGCGGAGGCCGTCGAGCGTGAGGTGCTCGTCCACCTCGCGGATGGTCTTCGAGATGCCGGCGATGAGGGGCGCGAGGCCGCCGGTCGCGACGCACTTCACGGCCGCCGCCCCTGGGCCGCCCGGCGCGTTGCCGATCTCCTCGGCCATGCGCGTGTTGATCCCGTCCACGAGCCCCACGTACCCGTACGTGAGCCCCGCCTGGATCGAGCTGACGGTGTTCCGGCCGATGACGTTGGGCGGCCTGCTGAACTCGACCCGCGGGAGCTTCGACGCGCTCCGGAAGAGCGCCTCCATCGAGATCCCCACCCCCGGGCAGATGGCGCCGCCCAGGTACTCGCCCTTGACGGAGATGGCGTCGAACGTCGTCGCGGTCCCGAAGTCGACCACCACGAGGGCGCACCTCCAGCGCTCGTACGCGGCGACCGCGTTCACCACGCGATCGGCGCCCACCTCCCGGGGGTTCTCGTAGAGGATGGGGATCCCGGTCTTCACTCCGGGTCCCACGAAGAGCGGCGGACGCCCGAAGTACCGCAGCGACATGTCCTCGAGCGTCCTCCCCAGGGGCGGGACGACGCTCGAGATGACGACCGCGTCCACCGCCGACGGATCGATGCCCCCGGCCGCGAAGAGCTGCCGGAGGAGGACGCCGTACTCGTCGCCGGTCCGGGCGTGCGACGTCTCGATGCGCCAGTGGTCGCGGAGCGCGGTCCCCTCGTACACGCCCAGCACGGTGTTTGTGTTCCCCACGTCGATGGCGAGCAGCACGGGGGGAGCGTAGCCGCGGGCCCGGATCGGGTCAACGCGCGGGACGCCCCGCGTCATTGCGTACGCAGCATGAGGACATCCCCCGACAGGATCCGCTCCACGCCCGTGTCCGTCCGGACGAGCAGCGCCCCCGTCGCGTCGACGTCCTCGGCGCGCCCCACGACGTCGCGCCCCTCGGTCCGCACCGTGACGTCGCGCCCGAGCGTGCCGCAGCGCTCCCGCCACGCCTCCCGCACCGGCCCGAACCCCTCCTCGGCGTGCCGGTCGAGCCAGGCCTCGAGCGCCGTCAGGCAGGCTGCGACGAAGAGCGCGCGCGGCGCAGGCTCGCCCCGCTCGATCCGGACGCTCGTGGCGATGGGCCGGAGCTCCTCCGGGAAGTCGGCCTCGGTCGCGTTCACGTTGACGCCGATGCCGACCACCACCCAGTGGACCCGCTCCGGCTCCGAGGCGAGCTCGGTCAGGATCCCGGCGATCTTCCGCCCGCCGACCAGCACGTCGTTGGGCCACTTGATCTCGGCCGGCACGTTGGCCTGGCGGAGCGCGTCGCAGATGGCGACGGACGTGAGCAGGGTCAGCTCCGTCACGCGCGAGGGCGGGAGGTCGGGGCGGAGCACGACGGAGAGATACACGTTGCGGCCGGGCGGCGAGACCCACGGGCGCCCGCGGCGCCCGCGGCCGCCGGTCTGCGACTCGGCCACGACCACCTCACCGTGGGCGGCGCCCTGCTCCGCGAGCTCGCGCGCGTGGTCGTTTGTCGAGGAGATCACCTCGAAGTGGTGGAGCGCATGGCCGAGGTCGTGCGTGTTGAGGAGCGGCCGGAGCTCGAGCGCAGTGAGCCGGTCCGGGATCCCCGCCAGCCGGTAGCCCCGGGCGGGCACCGCGTCGATCCGGTACCCCTGCGCGCGTAGCGCCTCGACGTGCTTCCAGACCGCCGCCCGGGTCAGCCCGAGCTTGTCGCTGATGGCCTCCCCCGAGACGAACTCGTCCCCGGCCTCCGCCAGGAAGCCGAGGACCAGCTCCTCGGAGTGGCTCGCGTCGGCCGGCATCGGGGGGATTGTGGGAGGGCGGGATGGGGGTGTCAACCACCCGTGCCCGTGCCCGGGTTCAGCTCGAAGGAGATGTCCACCGCCCGCGCGCTGTGGGTGATCGCGCCCATCGACACGAAGTCAACGCCGGTCGCGGCCACCCGCGGAAGCCGCTCGAGCGTCATGTTCCCGCTCGCCTCGAGCTTCACCCGCCCGCCGGCGACCCGGGCCGCCTCCCCGAGGAGCGCGTCGTCCATGTTGTCGAGGAGCACGATGTCCGCCCCGGCGGCGATGGCCGCCTCCAGCCCCGGGAGGTCCACCACCTCGACCTCGATCCGGAGCATGGCCCCGGCCCGCGCGCGTGCCCGCCGCACCGCCTCGGCCACGCCGCCGCTCGCGGCGACGTGATTGTCCTTGATCAGGATGCCGTCCCCGAGGGAGACGCGGTGGTTTGTCCCGCCACCGGCGCGGACGGCTGCCTTCTCCAGCATCCGCCAGCCCGGAGTGGTCTTGCGGGTGTCGAGCAGGCGCGTGCGCCCTCCCCCGCCGGCGAGCGCCTCCACGGCGCGCCGCGTCGCGGTGGCGACACCCGAGAGCCGCTGGAGGAAGTTGAGCGCCGTGCGCTCGGAGGCGAGGAGGGCGGGCACCGATCCCCGGGCCGTCCCGACCACCTCGCCCCGCGCCGCGCGTTCCCCGTCCTTCCGTTCGAAGCGGCACGTTGCGCCGAGCCGCTCGAAGACCCGCGCCGCGACGGCGGTGCCGGCGAGCACGAGGTCTTCCTTGACCAGGAAGACGCCCTCGCCCTCGACCGCGGGATCGAGCGTCGCCTCGCTGGTCGCGTCGCCCAGCGCGAGATCCTCTTCGAGCGCGAGGTCGAGGAGCCGCTCGACGTGGGCGGACAGCCAGGTCCGCTCGTGCTGATGCGTTGGACCCACGTTCGCTACTTCTTGCCCTTCTTCTTCGCCGCCTTCCTGGCGGGCTTCTTCGCAAGCTTCTTCGCGGGCTTCTTGGCGACCTTCTTCGCGAGCTTCTTGGCGGCCTTCTTCGCCGGCTTCTTCGCGGCGGCCTTCTTCGCGGGCCTCTTCGCCGGCTTCGCAGCCTTCTTGGCGGCCGGCTTCTTCGCGGCCTTCTTCACCGGCGCGGGCTTCACCGCGGGTTCAACGGCGGCGGCGGGCACTTCCACTTCGGGTACGACCGGCGCAGGGGCGGGCTGGACGGGAGCCGGCGCTGCCTCCGCGACGGGCTTGGGCTCGTTCTGGTTTTCCATGGTGTCCCTCCTGGCGAGGTTCGCCTCGGTGGGTGAAAGCATCGCACGATGGGCCTCCAGCTTTCCTCTTTTTTCGCGCAATTCGTCCGCCCGGGCCCGATCCTTCTCGACCACCTCCGCCGGAGCCTTCCGGACGAACTCCGGATTGGCGAGCTTCCGCTCGATCCCGGCGAGGTCCTGGTCGACCTTCGCGAGCTCCTTCTCGATGCGGGCGCTC
>JAEYOU010000416.1 GCA_023411405.1 Pseudomonadota bacterium
CACCGGCAGGGACGTGACCGCGGCGCTGCCGGAGGTCGCGGCGGTGGTCCGGGCGGCGCCGGCCCGCGCGCTGGTGCTCGACGGCGAGGCGCTGGCGATGCGGGCGGACGGCACGCCCGAGCCGTTCCAGCGCACGATGCGCCGGTTCGGGCGGAGGGAGACCCCCGGGGGCGCCGAGGGGGAGGCGGAGGTCGAGCTCGACCCGGAGCGCCTCGAGCCTGACCTGCCGGGCCTGCCGCTCACCGCGTTCTTCTTCGACCTCCTCCACCGCGACGGCGGGGATCTGCTCCAGGCGAGCAACGCGGAGCGCCGCGCGGCGCTCGAGGCGGTGATCCCGGCGGCGCACCTCGTCCCCCGCACCGTCCCGCGCGACGCCGCGGAGGCCGAGGCCTTCCTCGCGGACGCGCTCGCGCGCGGGCACGAGGGCGTCGTGGCGAAGGCGCTCGCCGCGCCCTACGAGGCCGGGCGGCGCGGCGGCGCGTGGCTCAAGGTGAAGCGGGCGCACACGCTCGACCTGGTCGTGCTCGCGGTCGAGCCCGGGAGCGGCCGCCGCCGCGGCTGGCTGTCCAACCTGCACCTCGGCGCGCGCGACCCGGCGACAGGCGGGTTCGTCATGCTGGGGAAGACGTTCAAGGGCATGACCGACGCGATGCTCGCCTGGCAGACCGAGCGGCTCCGCTCGCTGGCCGTGTCGGACGACGGGGCCGTCGTCCGGGTCCGTCCGGAGCTCGTCGTCGAGGTCGCGTTCGACGGGCTCCAGGCGAGCCCGCGGTACGAGGGTGGCCTCGCACTCCGCTTCGCGCGGGTGAAGCGGTACAGAGAGGACAAGCGGCCCGAGGACGCGGACACGATCGAGGCGGTGCGGGCGATCTACGCGGGCGCGACCGGCGCAGCCTCCGACGACGGCCGCGCCTCCTCGGAGATCCAGCCGGACTCCGTCCGCACGTAGCGCGTGCTCCGCAGCGCCCGGAACCGCTCCCCGTCGAAGACCCGGAGCTCGGCCTCGAGGCGCGGGCCGTCGGCGCGCAGCAGGTTGTACGAGTTGGGCTCGCCGCGGAGGCGGTCGGAGGTGGCGCTGCCGGCGTGGAAGGTCAGCGCCGGCCGGGCCAGGGCGCGGCCGCGCGCGGTGAGGCTCCCGGCGTGCACGCGGTGGAGGTGGCCGGTGAGGACGACGTCGAGGCCGCACCCGGCGAACGCCTCGAGCGCCGCCTCGACGCGGCCCACGAGCCGCTCGCGAGGCTTCGACTCCGGCGGCGAGAACGGGTGGTGCGCGACGAGGACGTGCAGCCGCCGTGGGCCCGGTCGGCACAGCCTGGCCCGGACGGCCTCCATCTGCTCGTAGGAGATCCGGCCCTCCTTCCAGGTGAGCGAGCGCGCCGTCGAGATCCCGAGGGCGAGGAGCTCCTCGTCCTCGTGCACCGGGCGGAGATCGTCGGTCACGTACGCGCGGTACCGCGCGAGCGGCGCGGCGAACCGGCGGACGACGTCGTACAGCGGGACGTCGTGGTTCCCGGGGACGACGAGGCGCGGGAACGGTAGGCGGGCGAGGAAGTCCCGCGCCCGCGCGAACTGGCTCCGCCGGGCGCGCTGCGTGAGGTCGCCGGAGACCGCGACGAGGGACGGCGCGAGGGCGAGCAGATCCTGCACGAGCGCCTCGACGGCGCGCGGGTCCTCGCGCCCGAAGTGGAGGTCGGAGAGGTGGGCGATGGTCCTCACGCGCGGGTCGGTGGGGCGAGGACGGCGAGCGCCCCCGGGTGGATGACGTAGCGGAGCGGCGGCCGGAGGCGGAACACCTCGCCGTCCGCCGCGACGTCGAGCCCGCTCCGGCGCGACTCGACCTGCACGGTCCGCGCGGACAGCTCCGAGAGATCGGTGTCGCGCCCGCGCCCCAGGAGGAACCGCAGGGCCACGCGGAGGAGGTCCCAGCGCCCCGCGCCGTGCGCGACGTAGACGTGGAGCGCGCCGCGATCGAGGGCGTCGCGCCGCCGCTCCGGGCGGAGCCCGGGCGCGTACCGGTTGTTGCCGACGAAGAGGAACGGCGTGACGACCGGCGCCGCGCCGCCCTCGGTTCGGAGGTGGAGGCGCAGCCGCGGAAAGCGCCAGAGCACCGCGAGCGCCCCCCACGCCAGCGCCAGCCACTTCCCGAGCAGCGCCCGCAGCCGCGTGCGCCGCCGGACGACCCGCGGGTAGAAGCCCACGGACGAGTTGTTCACGAACCGGCGTCCGTTCACCTCGCCGACGTCCACCCGCCGCACCGACCCCGCCGCGATCACGCGCGCGGCCGCGTCGAGCTCGAGCGGCACGCCGAGGTCGCGGGCGAAGTGGTTGAGCGTGCCGAGCGGGAGGACGCCCATCGGCGTCCCGGTCCCCGCGAGCGCGTGGGCGACCGCGCTCACCGTCCCGTCGCCCCCGGCCGCGATCACCGCGTCCGCCTCCCGCGCCGCCGCGGCCGCCGCCTCCGAGAGCGCGGAGCCGGGCACGTCGCGGAGCTCCGCGTCGAGGCCCGCCCCCCGGAGCGCGCGCAGCACGTCGTCGCCGTCCTGCCCGGCGCCTGCCTGCCCGTTCTGAATGACGATCACGCGCATGTCGGGAGCGTCGCCCGCCCTACAGGGTACGCACCCCCGTCTCCCCGCGCGTCACTGCGCGAGCATCACGAGGTTCCCGTCGCCGCTCCTCTCCTCCGCAGCCAGGCGCCAGCCCCTCGAACGCCTCGTCGAGCTGCCCTTCACCGTGGCCCGGCATCCGTGGAGTCTACCCACCGTGTCGGCGGGCGGCCTCCCGATGGCGCCGGCCGGGCCGCCGGCGCGCCGTGCCCTTCGCGGCAGCCAGCGCGGCGACGAGGGCGCTCCGCACGGCGTCGTCCTGCTCGAGCTCCAGGCG
>JAEYOU010000444.1 GCA_023411405.1 Pseudomonadota bacterium
GGCCGGCGCGGCCATCGCCTCGCGGAGCTTCTGGCGGATGGCGGCGCGGAGGCGGCCCTGGTGCTCGACGGCGGCGCGGCACCGCGCGCAGCCGGCGAGGTGCGCCTCGGCCTCCGCGCGCTCGCGATCGTCGAACTCGGCGTCGAGGTACGCGTCCACCGAGCGCTCGAGCTCGCGGCAGTCCATGGCGGCGATGAGCGTGGGTTCGATGGACATGAGTCCTCGGGCCCGCCGCTAGGCGGACTTCCCCTTGCGCCGGCGGTACGCCTCCATGTCGATGCTCTGCCCGTCGCCCGGATCCTGGAGCACGCCGGACGCCACGGCATAACCCGCGAGCGCCTTCTGGAGGAGCCTGCGACCGCGGTACAGGCGGCTCATCACGGTCCCCACCGGGACGTCGAGGATCTCGGCGATCTCCTTGTACGAGAACTCCTGGAGGTCGGCGAGGATCACCACCATCCGAAAGTCCACCGGGAGCGAGTCGACCGCGCGGAGGACGTCGTCGGAGAGGAGCCGGTCGAAGAAGTACTGCTCCGGGTTGGACGCGTACTCGGCCGCGTCGCGCGAGATGAAGCGCTCGTGGACGGCGTCGCGCTCGGTGCCCTCGACGATGTTCCGCTCCTTCACGGAGCGGCGATACCGGTTGATGAACGTGTTGGTCAGGATCTTGAAGAGCCAGGCCTTCATGTTCGTGCCGCGCTCGAACTTCTCGAAGAAGCGGTAGGCGCGCAGGAAGGTGTCCTGGACGAGATCCTCGGCGTCGCGATCGTTCTTCGTGAGCCGCAGCGCGGCGGCGAAGAGCGGGTCGAGGTGCTTGAGCGCGAGCTCCTGGAACTCGTCGCGCGTGAGGTCGTTCTGCCGGAGGTCGAACATCAGCTCTGGTTCCTCGCTCTTCGATCCCGGACCCGGCGGCGCGATCCCCGGCTGGTCTCCCGAGAAAACGGCCCGATGCCCGCCCAGATTCCCGCAGACCGCGCGCACGCTCGCTCGCCCGTGGGGGACGCGGTCGAGTTCCCCGGAAACATTATGCATTCTAGCAGAACGCCGCGCGGGCCGCGCCGGGGGCCTCAGGCGCCGACGAAAACCGTGGGCCAACCCGCCGTTGGTGCTATCTACCCCCCGATCGATGCGCCCCCGCCTGCTCTTCGCCGACCTTCAGGGACAGGTCTACGACCACCCCGTGCTGCTCGCCGCAGCCCGGAGCGGAGATGCCTTGGTGCGCCCCGCCGCCAAGGCGATCCCGCTCCCCCCGGGGGGCGGGCTGTGCGTCCTTCCGGGCCGCCGCCCCGTGGGCGTCGATCCGGGCACGGGAGCGCTCACCGTGCTGCACGAGGTGAAGGTCGGCCGCCGCAGGTTCGTGCCCGTGGCCGTCGGCGCCACGCTGCCGCCCGGCTACACGCGTACCCTCCTGCCCGCCGCCAGCAGGCCGCCGCTCGCGACGCTCGAGAGCACGCCGGTGCTCCCGCAGTGGGCCTACACCGCCGCGGGGTGGGCCGACGGCGGCCCCGTGGTCCACGCCCTCCGGACCGATCGCCGCGCGCACTGGGATCCGCGGGCGCACTCCACGCCCGACCTCCCGGCGCGGGTCGAGCGGCTCGTGGCGACGGGGAACCCCATCTACCGGCAGCTCGCGCGGTGCGCCCTCGAGTGGCGCTGCTTCACCGCGCAGAACACGTTCTACGGCCGCGACGAGGGGGCGATCCCGTCGTCGTCCTCGTGCAACGCGGCCTGCGTCGGGTGCCTCTCCGAGGCGGACGAGGGGCTCCCGCCCTCGTCGCACGAGCGGATGGCGCGGGCGCCGACGGCCGAGGAGATGGCGGACCTCGCCGTGCGCCACCTCACGACCGCGACCGGTCGGGTGATGGTGAGCTTCGGCCAGGGGTGCGAGGGCGAGCCGCTCACGCGCTGGAAGGAGATCGCGAAGGCGATCCGCCTCATCCGCGCCCGGACCGCCCGCGGCTCGATCCACGCCAACACGAACGGCTCGCTCCCCGAGGCGCTCGCCGCGCTCGTCGACGAGGGGCTCGACTCGATCCGCGTCTCGCTCAACAGCGCCTCGCCGGATCTGTACGCCGCCTACTACCGGCCGTCCGGCTACGGGTTCGAGGACGTCGTCCGCTCCGTCCGGCTGGCCCGGCGGCGCGGCGTCTACGTCGCCCTGAACCTGCTCACCTTCCCGGGCGTGACCGATCGTGAAGGTGAGGCTGCGCGGCTCGCGAAGCTCGTCGGGGCCACGGCCGTGGAGCAGGTGCAGACGCGGCCGCTGGCGATCGATCCCGATCTCTACATGGCGCTCGCGCGCGCGTGCGGCGCGGGCGGGCCCGCGCTGGGGATTCCCGCCCTCATCCGGGCCCTGAAGCGGGCGCGCCCCGGGCTCGTGGTGGGGAACTTCTCGCGCGCGCGGAGCGAGCGCGCCCGGCCGGCGCGGCGGGCGCGCGCCGCAGGAGCGGCCTCCCGATGACCGTCCCCGTCGCAGCGGCGCTTCCGCTTCGCAAGGATCTCGCGCGGCATCTTCGTGCCGGCCACCCCTGGGTCTTCCGCCGCGCGGTGGAGAAGGCGCCCGGGCGCCTCCCGCCGGGCGCCATCGTGGACGTGACCGAGGACGGGCGGTTCGTCGCCCGCGGCTACTACGACCCGCACTCCGCCATCTCGGTCCGGATCCTGACCCGCGAGCCGGCCGAGGCCGTCGACGCCGCCTTCTGGCGGCGGCGCGTCGCCCGCGCGGTCGCGCTCCGCCGCGAGCTCGTCGCGGGCACCGACGCGTACCGCCTCGTGCACGGCGAGGGCGACGGGCTCCCCGGCGTCATCGTCGACCGCTACGAGCGGTTCGCGGTGCTGAAGCTCTACTCCGCGGGGCTCACCCCGCACCGGGCCGACCTCGTCGAGGCGATCCGCGCCGAGGTCCCGGGGCTCTCCGGCGTCTACGGGCGCGACGAGATCCCGCGTGACGACGACGACGACGGCGGCGACGCGGAGGCGCCGGCGCAGGGTCGCGTGCTCTGGGGCGCGGAGCCGCCGGAGCGGATCCGCGTGGACGAGCACGGGATGAAGCTCCTCGTGGACGTGCGGCGCGGCCAGAAGACGGGGACGTTCCTCGATCAGCGCGAGAACCGGCGGCTCGTCCGGGAGCTCGCCCGCGGGCGCGCCGAGGCGCTCAACCTCTTCGGCTACACCGGCGGCTTCTCCGTCGCCGCCGCGCTCGGCGGGGCGCGCCACGTCGTCACCGTGGACCAGGACCGGGACGCGATCGCCCTCGCGCGCGACAACTTCGGCGAGAACGGCCTCGACGCCGCGGCCCACGCCTTCGCCGTCGACGACTGCTTCGAGCTCCTCGCCCGCTTCAAGAAGGAGGGCCGCCGGTTCGACCTCGTCGTCTGCGATCCGCCGGCGTTCGCGAAGTCGCAGCGCGCCGTCGAGGGCGCGCTCGCCGGCTACGCCTCGCTCAACCGGGCCGCCCTCGCGGTGCTCGCGCCGGGCGGGCTGCTCGTCACCGCGAGCTGCTCCGCGCGCGTGTCGGCCGAGCAGTTCTCGGACGCGGTCAAGGAAGCCGCCTACAAGGCCAAGGTCGATCTCGCCCTCGTCACCGAGACCCGCCAGCCGCCGGACCACCCCGTGTCGCTGCAGTTCCGCGAGGGGCGGTACCTCAAGTGCCTCGTGCTGCGGCGCGCTTGAGGCGAGCAGGATGGCGCAGCAGGGGTGGGGCGGGGGCGCAGCCCCCGTGTGATCAGATCGCCTCCCCCGGTCCCGGCGGATGCTCCTCGCCGCACCCCTCGAGCTGGTTCTCGACCAGCTCCGCGAGCCGGCCCTGGTCCCGGACCGCGATCAGCCGGTCGAGCTCCTCCCAGCGCATGCCCGGCTTCGCCTTCACGAGCGCCTCGTAGGCCTTGAGCGTGCTCTCGATCCCGGCGGTCTGGACGGCGACCCAGTCGCTCCGCCGCGCCGGGTGCTCGATCATGTACGCGGTCATCCCGAACATCGACTGCGCGAAGAGCTTGCGGCCGAACTTCTCGCCGTCGTCCGCGGGCAGGGTGTCGAGCAGCCCCGAGCACGTCCGGACCACGATGTCGGGGATGTCGTTGATCCACTTGAGGAGCCAGATGCGGTCGGCGTTGGCGGCGGCGGAGAGCGGGGCGCGCTCGAGCCGGCGGGTGATCTCCACGGCGCGGCGCCGCTCGGCGGCGGTCGAGGGGCCGCGCTCCGCCGCCGGCGCAGGCGCGGCGAGCGCGGCCGCGAGGAAGATCGCGAGGGTGCGTGCACAGGTGGTCCGTCTCAAGTGGGCTCCTCCGACGTTCATCCTAACCAGCGGCGCGGGCGCGCGGCGCCCCGGGGCGCTGGCCCCGTGAGGTACGGGTCGTCTACCCGAGGAAAGCCGTCAGCGCGAGGAGCGCCGCCACCCCGGCGACGAGGGCCCACTGCAGCGGCGAGGGCACGAGCCACGGGAGGAACCGCGTCGTCGGGAGGAGCGGGTCGCGGGGCTCCACGCCCGCGTCCGGGGGAGGGGGCGCCGGCGTGGCGCGGTGGTACACGAGCGCGACGGCGGCGAGGAGCACCACCCCCACGACGAGGACCGCGGACTGTGCCCCGACCGAGACGCCCCCCGCCGCGGCCTCCGGCGCCACGAGCCCCGTGAGCACCGTGGCGGCGCCGACCGCGTTGTTCGCCGCGTGCGCGGCGATCGCCGGCCACAGGGAGCCCGCGCGCCACGAGAGCCAGCCGAACAGGATGCCCAGGAGCACCAGCGGCGCGAACCGCAGCGGGTCGAGGTGGCGCGCGGCGAAGAGCACGCCCGTCGCCGCGATCGCGACGCGGGCCCCGCTCGCGCGCGCGAGCGTGCGCTGGAGGTAGCCGCGGAACGCGGCCTCCTCGCACACCGGCGCGAGCCCGGCCGCGAGCGCGGTCATCGCCACCTGCACCGGCACCGGGCCGCGGAAGATCCGGGACACGTCGGGGAACCGCTCGGCGAGCTCGCGCGGCAGGATGGAGATCCAGAGGCCCGCGAGGCCCGCCGCGGCGAGGTAGCCGGCGACGCCGCACAGCGCGCCCAGGGCGACCGGGAGCGCCTGGGGGCGGCCGAGGCCCAGGTACGGGACCACGCGCAGGTTCGACCCCGCGGCGGCGACGAGCGCGGGGAGCAGCATGGTGAAGAGCTCGCTCCAGGCGAGCCCGAGCACGGGGCTCGCGAGCTGCGCGAGGCCCTCGAAGAGCACCAGCGCGAGCAGGACCGTGTAGAAGCCGATCGCGGCGGCGGCGGTGGGTCGCGCGGGCGGGGACGGGGGGGACGGAGCCTGTGGGGGGGAAGGGTCCAAGGGCGGGGATGATAGCGGAGCGGCGTCGCCGTGCCCGGGACGTTTCGAGCGCGGGGCGCGGGCCCGGGCGCGGGAGGGACGTGTAGAATGCGGCGCATGGACTTCCGGAACCGCACGGTGGTGCTCTGCGTCGGCGGCGGGATCGCGGCGTACAAGGCCTGCGAGGTGGCGCGGCTCGTGGTGAAGGGCGGCGGGCGCGTGCGCGTCGCCATGACCCCGGCGGCGACCCGCTTCGTGGCCCCGCTCACCTTCCAGGCGCTCTCCGGCGCGCCCGTCCTGGTGGACCTCCTCGATCCGGCCGCGGAGTCCACCTACGGCCACCTCGCCCTCGCGCGGATGGCGGACCTCGTCGTGGTCGCGCCCGCGACGGCGGACCTCATCGCCCGGCTCCGGGCGGGCATGGCCGACGACGCGGTGACGACGACGGTGCTGGCGGCGACCTGCCCGGTGCTCGTCGCGCCGGCGATGAACACGCGCATGTGGCGCAACCCCGCGACGCAGGAGAACCTGGCCGTGCTGCGCGCGCGGGGGGCGCACCTCGTGGGCCCCGCGTCGGGCGAGCTCGCCGACGGCGACGTGGGGGAGGGGCGGCTCGCCGATCCCGAGGAGCTCGCCGCGGCCGCCGCGCGGATCCTGGGCCGGCGCGATCTCGTCGCCCGCCGGGTCGTCGTCACGGCCGGCCCGACCCGCGAGCCGATCGACCCGGTCCGGTTCATCTCCAACCCCTCGTCGGGGAAGATGGGCTACGCGCTCGCGCAGGTCGCGGCGCGGCGCGGGGCCGAGGTGGTGCTTGTCTCCGGCCCCACCGCGCTGCCTGACCCGGAGGGCGTGCGGGTGGTGCGGGTCACGACGGCCGAGGAGATGGCGGCCGCCGTCGAGGCCGAGGTGGAAGGGATCGATCTGTTCATCGGCGCGGCCGCGGTATCCGACTACCGGCCCGCCGCGGCGGCGCCGCAGAAGATCAAGAAGACGCCCGCCGACGAGACGCTCGCGCTCACGCGCACCCCCGATATCCTCGCGGGGCTCGGCGCCCGGTTCGCCGGCAGGGCGGGTGCGCCGGTGCTCGTCGGCTTCGCCGCCGAGACCGAGGAGGTCATCTCCCGCGCGCGCGAGAAGCTGAAGAGGAAGGGGTGCGATCTCGTGGTCGCGAACAAGGTGGGCGCGCCCGGTGCGGGGTTCGGGAGCGACACCAACCGGGTCGCGCTCGTGTCGGCGAGCGAGCTGGCGGAGATCGAGGGGCCGAAGGACAAGGTCGCCGAGGCGATCCTCGACTGGATCCTGCCGGTGCTGGACGGGAGGCGGACGGCGAAGGGGTGAGGTTCTCAGTTCACGGTTCACGGTCGTGCGATCGACCGAGAGCTGACACCTGTGGACCGTGAACTGACTACGCCGCGAGCTTCCCGACCGAGCGCGGCAGGACGAGCTTCCCCTGGATGGCCGTCCGGAAGCTCTCGCGCGTCTCGGCGGCGATCGCGTGGGCGTCGCGCGGGGTGATCGCCCGGCGCCGGACGCGGTCCTGGAGCTGCTTGCGGAGGTCGCCCGCGAGCTTGATGTTCCGCCCGCCGGTCGCGTCGGCGCGCGCGGCCAGGCAGCGCTCACCCTCGTCGAGCAGGCCGACGATGGCGGAGAGCGCGAGCTCGTTGGTCTCTGCGACGAGATCGGGCTCGAGCACGAGGCGGCGCTCCGGCGCGAGGGCGAACCGCGAGAGGTGGTGGAAGCGGCCGATGCGGGCGCTCGCGAGCAGCGAGCGGAAGAGCTGCTTCGAGACGCCGAACGGCAGGATCGACGCCCCGCCGAGGGTCCGCTCGAGGAAGTCGTCGTGGCCCCGGATGGCGCGCGTGGAGACCTCGCGGGCGAGGACGGACAGGCCGCGGTCCATCCGCTGGTCGTACCGGAGCTCCCAGTACGCGTGGCGGGTGCTCGCCTTGTGGAAGGAGGCGACCGTCTTGAACGGGACGAAGTAGTTGTGCGCGACCGTGTCCGCGGCGAGGTGGGCGAGGAACCCGAGGGCGAAGGCCTGCTCCGCGCCCGGCTGCGCCTGGCGGAAGACGTTGAAGCCGACGCGCCAGTTGTGACAGTGGTAGAGATACCGCGCCATGTTCTTGCCGACGACGATGTCCGCGGCGAGCGAGCCGTAGAGGAACTCGCGGGCGAAGTCCTGGAGGAGCCCGCGGATCGGGCTCTGGATCACGCCCAGGTTCTGGAGCGCCTGGGCGGAGAAGCTGAGGTGCGCGAGCGGCCCCCACGCGAAGGCGTCGGAGGGCCAGGCGAGGACGAGGACGGCGGCGGCGAGAGCGGCGACGGACGAGACGCGAGACATGGACATCGGGTGAGGATTCTAGGAGTGCACGACCGACCGTCGCAACGCCAGGAAATGGGCGAATCGACCGCAGATGTGAGCGGCGGCGCACAGCCGCACGCGGAGGCCGTGGCGGCGCTCGCGGCAGAGGCCGTCCGTCACCTCGCCTGGCTGCGAAGCGCCGGGATCGCCGAGGTTCCTCCTCCCCCGCCGCCGGAACGGCTCGCTCCCCCCGCCGCATTCCCTGCCGCCCCGGGAGCGGTCGTACCCCGGCGAAGCGGCGAGGCGCCCGAGCGTCACGCGTTTGACGCGGGTCCGGATGACGCCGGATCGCGGGGCCTGCGATCGTCCCAGGACGAACGCCCTGACGCCGCGCCGGCAGGCGCCCCCCCCGAGCCGTTCGCGGGCGCGAAGGGGTGCGGGAGCCCGGAGCTGCTCGCCGTCCGGAGCGAGCTGGGCGAGTGCGCGCGCTGCAAGCTCGCGCAGGGGCGCCATCACCTCGTGTTCGGCGTGGGCAACCCGAAGGCCGAGCTCGTCTTCGTCGGCGAGGGCCCCGGCGAGGACGAGGACCTGCAGGGCGAGCCCTTCGTCGGGCGCGCCGGGCAGCTCCTCACGAAGATGATCGAGGCGATGGGGTTCGCGCGGGGCGACGTCTACATCGCCAACGTCGTGAAGTGCCGGCCGCCCGGGAACCGCAACCCGGAGCCGGACGAGATCGCGGCGTGCGAGCCGTACCTGCGCGCGCAGCTCGCCGCCATCCAGCCCAGGGTGATCGTGGCGCTCGGAAAGTTCGCGGCCCAGACGCTGCTCCGCGAGGCCACGCCCATCTCCAGGCTCCGCGGCCGGTGGTTCTCCTACGAGGGCGTCCGGCTCATGCCGACGTTCCACCCCGCGTATCTGTTGCGCAGCCCCGACGAGAAGAAGAAAGCATGGGAAGACCTCCAGCTCGTGATGAAGGAGCTGGGCAAGCCGCTCGCGCGGAGGTGATCGATGCTGCGGAAGCTGCTCCTGACGGCGGTCGCGGCCCTGGCGACTACGGTCGGGATCTCCGCCGCCGCGCCCCCGGCCGCGGACGGCCCGGGCGGGCCGCCGCGGGTCCTGACCGTGGAGCTGGACGGGGCCATCACCGTCGGGACCACGGAGGTCGTCCAGGCCGCGCTCGCGCGCGCCGACGCCGAGGGGTTCGCCGCGGTCCTCTTCCAGCTCGACACGCCGGGCGGCGCTCTCGAGGCGACCCGCGCGATCGTGCGCCTCATGCTGGAGAGCCGCGTCCCCGTGCTCGTCTGGGTCGGCCCCGCGGGCGCGCGCGCGGGCTCGGCCGGCGTGTTCCTGACGCTCGCCGCCGACGTCGCCGCGATGCACCCGACGTCCAACATCGGGGCGGCGCACCCGGTCCTGAGCGGCGGCAAGGACGTCGAGGATCAGGCGGGCAAGGAGATGGCGCGGAAGGTCGAGAACGACACCGCCGCCCAGGTCCGCTCGATCGCCGCCGCCCGCGGGCGCAACGCCGACTGGGCCGAGAAGGCGGTGCGCGAGAGCGTCTCCGTCACCGCCGACGTCGCGGTGAAGGAGCGGGTGGTGGACTTCCTCGCGGCGACGCCCGCGGCGATGGTGGCGCAGGCCGATGGCCGGACCATCCGGGCGAAGGAGGACCCGCGGACGTTGCGCCTCGCCGGCGCGGCCCTGGTCGGGCACGAGCCGACGATCCGGCAGCGGTTCCTGATGTTCATCGCCAACCCGAACGTCGTCGCGATCCTCTCGCTGCTCGGCCTCCTCGGGCTCGGGATCGAGTTCTACAACCCCGGGGGGATCGTCCCGGGGGTGGTGGGCGGCATCTGCCTGTTCCTCGTCTTCGTGTCCGCGCAGGTGATCCCGGTCAACGTCGCGGCGGTGCTGCTGCTCATCGCCGGCGCCGGGCTGCTCGTCGCGGAGGCCTACCTCACGACCCATGGCATCGCGGCCGTGGGGGGTGCCGTCCTGATGGTGATCGGGATGCTCTTCCTGCTCGACACGGACGCCCCCGGGCAGGCCTTCGACCCCGGGACGTTCGAGATCTCGCCCTGGGTCGTCTGGCCGACGCCCGTCGCGCTGGCGCTCCTGTTCGGGTTCATGGGCTGGAAGGTGGCGCGCACCCGGAAGATGCCGCTCCAGCTCGGGGCGGCGGCGCTCGTCGGCGCAGTGGGCGACGCGCTCTCGGAGATCGGCCCGGATGGGGGCGAGGCCTTCCTGCACGGCGAGTACTGGCGCGCGAGGAGCGCCGGCCCGATCGCGCGCGGCGCGCGGGTGCGGGTGCGCGCGGTCGATGGACTCGTATTGACGGTTGAGGAGGATCGCGCCTCGCAGTAAACCCAGGACGCCGCATCGGCTCCCTCGGAGGGCACATGTCCATCGTCAGCATCGGCATCGCGGTCGCGGTCGTCCTCCTCTGGTTCGTCTCCGGCATCCGGATCATCAACGAGTACGAGCAGGGCGTGGTCCTGCGCCTGGGCCGCTTCTCCGGGGTCCGCACCGCCGGCCTCAAGTGGATCGTCCCGATCATCGACCGGATGATCATCATCGACATGCGCATCACCGCGGAGCAGGTGCCGCCGCAGGACGTCATCACCCGGGACAACGTCTCGGTGAAGGTGAACGCGGTCATCTACTTCCGCGTGATCGCCGCGGACCGCGCCTTCCTCCAGGTGACGGACTTCCTCTTCGCGACGAGCCAGTTCGCGCAGACCACGCTCCGATCGGTGCTCGGCCAGGTCGAGCTCGACGATCTCCTGAGCCAGCGCGACAAGATCAACCGGCAGCTCCAGGAGATCATCGATCGCCACACCGAGCCCTGGGGCGTGAAGGTGACCGCGGTCGAGGTGAAGCAGGTGGACCTGCCGGAGGAGATGCGCCGGGCGATGGCCAAGCAGGCCGAGGCCGAGCGCGAGCGCCGCTCCAAGATCATCGCGGCCGAGGGCGAGTTCCAGGCCGCGGAGCGGCTGGGCCAGGCAGCCGACGTCATCGCCCGCTCCCCCGGCGCGCTCCAGCTCCGCTACCTCCAGAGCCTGGTCGAGATCTCCGCGGACAAGAACTCCACGATCCTGTTCCCGCTGCCGATCGAGCTCGTGAAGCCGTTCCTCGACGCGGCGAAGAAGTAGGGCCGGGCGCGCGGCGGGGAGCGCAAACGTTCAGCGTCGCCGCTGCGCCGGCAGGGTGGCCGGACGCCGCGCGCCGCGAGCCGGTGTATCATCGGGGCATATGACCCTCTCGACGCTCTCCGGTCGCAAGACCGTCTCGTGGCTCGTCCGCTCTGCGCTCCTCTCCGCGCTCGTCGCGTCCGCCCCCGCGGGGCGCGCCGCCGGCGAGGCGACGCCGGCCGCCTGGACGAAGGCGCGGAGCCTCTGCGATGCCGGCAAGCTCGAGGAGGGCTGGAAGGCGCTCCTGCAGGTCGAGAAGGCGGCGGGCAAGAAGCCGCTCCCGGCTGCGTACTGGCGCGAGGTGCTCGCCTGCGCGAGCAAGGCCAACCTCCCGGCGAACGCGCTCCGCGCGGGCAAGAAGCTGGAGGCGCTGAACCAGGCGACGGCCGAGGACCGGGCCGCCGTGGCGAAGCTGCAGGCGGCGGTGCGCGTGCCCGCGCCCGAGGCGGTGATCCCGGCCGAGGAGGCGTGGACCGTCCGGCCGCGCGGCAAGGGGGTCCTGCTGGTGAACGGACCCTGCGGGTTCGCGTTCGAGCCGCGGAACGACGAGCCGTTCCTGCCGCACGTGCAGCAGCGCGCGTGCTCCGTCCGCACCTGGACGCGTCCGATCAAGGGGAAGGCGGGAGAGCTCCGCCCCGGGGTGATCGTGCTCGCGCGCGTCGCGAAGCCCGGAGAGAAGCTCGAGGACTACGCGGCCCAGATGATGCCCACGTGGAAGCCGGCGCGGCTCGACGGCTTCCGGTGCCCCGCCGCGCGCTGCCTGACGTACGGGAACCGCGTCCCGGGGATCCACGGAAAGGACGGCGACGGCGTGGGCCTCGCGGTGGCGTTCGAGCGCGACGAGCCGGAGCTCCCCGGGCTCCTGTTCGAGGATCCGGGCCCGACGGTGGCCGGGAGGCCCGGCGCTCCCCCGGTGTTCGGCCGGTTCCGCGGGAAGATCCACTACCTCGTGATGTTCGACAGCCCGGCCACGATCGCCGAGCGGGCCAGGCCGGACTACCGCAAGTTCCTCGCCGACCTGCGCGTCGAGTGACGGCGGCGGCTCACCCGTCGGCGTCGTCGGGGAGCGGCGCGCCGCCGGCGGCGTGCGCGAGCAGCTCGTCGAGGGCGCCGAGGAGCACGCGGTTCCCGTCCTGGCGGTACGCCGAGAGGCGCCCCTCGAACTCCGGGAGCCGCTCGAGGAAGAGGCCGAGCGCCGCCCCGTCGAGCGCGCCGTCGACGGCGAGGCCGTAGCCCTCCGCCTGCAGGGCGCGGCCGTTCAGGACCTGCTCGAACTGCTTCCGCACCGGCGAGCAGAGCACCGGCTTGTGCAGGTAGATCGCCTCGGAGAGCGTGGTGAAGCCGCCGTTGGAGATCACCGCGCGCGCCGTCCGGAGGTCCTCGACGAAGGTGCGCTCCGAGAAGGGGCGGAAGCGGAGGTTGCCCTCCACGGCGTCCTCGCGGAGCTCCCGGCGGAAGCCGTAGATCCGGCACTCGCGCCCGCACCCGGCGAGGATCGTGGGGAGGCCGGCGCTGGACTCGGAGGTCTGGTAGACGAGGAGGTGCTCGCCCCGCTCCGCGCGCGCCGCGAGGATCTCGGGGCGGATCACCGGCGGGTGGAGCGTCGTGCGAGGCTTGCGCACCGGCGGACGGAAGAAGGTCGTGACGAGGTAGTGGAAGCAGCCGGGGAGCTTCGCCTTCACCACCGCCTTGGCGAGCTGGAAGTCGAGCTCGTGGCCGGCGATCGCGTCGGGCGGGAGCGTGCAGCGCGCGAGGAGCTGGATGTTGTCGAGCGAGATCACCGGGAGCCGGTGGCTCCGGGCGTAGAGGTAGCTCCAGCTCTCGAAGTCGGAGACCACCACGTCGGGCTGGCACTGCTCGGCGAGATCGAAGTAGGCCCGGACGTTCCGTGGCCAGCCGCCGGTGACGGCCCCGGCCACGTTGCGGAAGAAGGTCCGGAAGTTCTGGACCTCGTTGTCCTCGTAGACGATCGTGAGGCCCCAGATCCGGTTCACTCCGAGGTGATCCGACTCGCGCGCCTTGAGGTAGTCGTGGGCGCGCCCCGAGACGACCACCTGCACGTCGTGGGAGGCGGTCAGGTGATCGAGCACCACCCGCGACCGCATCGCGTGACCCATCCCTTCGCCCACCACCCCGTAGAGGATCCGCATCGGGGGTCGATGGTAGCGCGGTTCCTTACCCGGCGGGAGAACGGGCGGCGAAAGGGTCGCGGCCGCGGATCCGGGATCCCTATCTTCCGGCTCGGACGCGCGCGGCCCCGGCGGGCCCGAGGAGGAAGACCATGGCGCAGCACGGACGCGAGGTGGTGATCGTGGGGGCGGCCCGGACGCCGATCGGCGCGTTCCTCGGGGTCCTCTCGACGGTCCCGGCGCCGCGCCTCGGCGCCGTCGCGATCCGCGCCGCCCTCGCGCGGTCCGGGGTCGATCCCGCCGCCGTGGACGAGGTGGTCATGGGGAACGTGCTCCAGGCCGGGCAGGGCCAGGCGCCGGCACGCCAGGCGGCGCTCTTCGCGGGGGTGCCCGAGCGCGCGCCCGCCTGGACGCTCAACAAGATGTGCGGCTCGGGGATGAAGGCGGTCATCTCGGGCGCGCAGGCGATCGCGCTCGGCGAGGCGGAGGTGGTGGTCGCGGGCGGCATGGAGTCGATGTCGCTCGTGCCGTACTACGACCGCGCCGCCCGGAGCGGCGCGCGCATGGGGAACACCGAGCTCCTCGACGGGATGATCCACGACGGCCTCTGGGACCCGTACCACCAGGAGCACATGGGCATGTGCGCGGAGCGGTGCGCGGCCTCGCAGGACGTCTCGCGCGCGGCGCAGGACGCCTACGCGCTCGAGTCCACCCGGCGGGCGCAGGAGGCGCAGCGGGACGGCGGCTTCGCCGCGGAGCTCGCGCCGGTGGAGGTGCCGGGCCGCAAGGGCGAGAAGACCGTCGTCGCCGAGGACGAGGGGCCGCGGACCGCGCGGCCGGAGAAGATCCCGTCGCTCCGGCCCGCGTTCAAGCCCGACGGCACGGTCACGGCCGCGAGCGCGTCGTCGATCTCCGACGGCGCCGCAGCGCTCGTGCTCATGAGCGGCGATCGCGCCCGCGCGGAGGGACGGACGCCGCTCGCGCGGATCGCCGCCTGGGGCGGGAGCGCCCGGGCGCCCCAGGAGTTCCCCATCGCGCCCGCGGACGCCGTCCGGGTCGCGCTCGGCCGGGCGGGGCGCGAGGTCCGCGACGTCGACCTCTGGGAGATCAACGAGGCGTTCGCCGTCGTCGCGCTCGCCAACGCGCGGCTCCTCGGCGTCGATCCCGCGGTGCTCAACGTCCGCGGCGGCGCGGTGGTGCTCGGGCACCCCATCGGCGCCTCCGGGGCGCGGATCCTGGTGACGCTCCTCCACGCGATGAAGGACCTCGGGAAGTCCCGCGGCCTGGCGAGCATCTGCATCGGCGGCGGCGAGGCGCTGGCGGTGGTGGTGGAGCGGTAGAGGCAGTCACGGCTCACGGTTGACGGTTCACGGTCGACCGTTCACGACGGGAGAACTGCATACCGTGAACTGCAGACTGTAGACTGACCACCGCATGTCTCCTCTCTTCACCCTCACCACCGACTACGGCTCCGCCTCGCCGTACCCGGCCCAGCTGAAGGGCGTCCTGCTCTCGGCCATCCCGGACGCGCGGATCGCGGACGTGTCCCACGACGTGCCTGCGTTCGACGTGCGCGCGGGCGCGCTGCTCCTCGAGGCGGCGGTGCCGTGGTTCCCGCGCGAGGCCGTCCACCTGGCCGTGGTGGATCCGGGGGTGGGGACCGCGCGGCGCGCGATCGCGGTGGTCGATCCCGCGGGGCGGCGGATCGTCGGCCCGGACAATGGTCTCCTCACGCCGTTCCTCGGTGCCGGGGCGCGGGTGCGCGTCATCGCCGAGCGCGGTGGGGTGCTCCCCACTCCGCGGCACGCGACCTTCCACGGACGGGATCTCTTCGCCCCGGCGGCCGCCTACCTGGCGCGCGGGGGGACGCCTGCGGCGCTCGGGCCGGAGGTGGACGACCCCGTCCGGCTGCGGTGGCCGGCTGCCCGCCGGGACGGCGACGCGCTCCTCGGCGAGGTCGTGGGCGTGGATCCGTTCGGGAACCTCCTCACGTCGATCCGCGACGCCGACCTGGGCGGGGTGGAGGTGGTGCAGGTGGACGTGGACGGGCGCCCCGCGCGCTTCGTGCGGACGTTCGGCGAGGGGGAAGTCGGGGAGCTCCTGGCGCTCCTCGGGGGCAGCGGCCGCCTCGAGCTCGCGGTCCGGGAGGCGAGCGCGGCGCGGAGCCTCGGGGGTGGGCCAGGCCTCGCGGTCCGGGTGATCCTTGGCCGGGCCGCAGGTGCCTGATACAGTTTTCTCCGGATGACGCAGCCGGAGAACAAGCGCCGCGCCGCGCGGCTCCACAACGCGATCCCGGTCGCCTACAAGAGCGTCGGGAGCTTCCTCTCGGACTGGGCGACGAACATCAGCCACGGCGGGCTCTTCATCAACACGCGCAAGCCGCTGCCGGTGGGCACCGCCGTCCGCATCCTCATCCAGCTCCCCGGCGCGTCGTTCCCCTGCGAGCTCGCCGGCCGTGTCACGCGCTCGGCCGAGTTCGACAACCACGCCAACACGGTGCCCGGCATGGGCATCGAGTTCACCGGGCTCGACGAGGCGAAGAAGCTGGAGATCGACGCCTTCGTGCAGCGGCTCAAGAGCCAGCTCGAAGAGTGAGGCTCGCGCGCGGTCCGTGCGCTATCCTTCGCCCTTGCGCGCGCTCATCCGGATCGAGGACGTCGGGCCAGGCGGCGAGGGCGTCGGCCGCCTGGACGGCCGCGCGGTGTTCGTCCCCTTCACGGCGCCCGGCGACCGGGTCTGGGCGGACGTGTCGCCGGGGGAGGGCGCGACGCACGCGACGTTGCTCGAGCTCGCGGAGGCGGGCCCGGCCCGGGTGCCAGCGCCCTGCGGGCACTTCGGCCCTTCCCCGCTCGCCCTTCGACGGGCGCAGGGGGAGCGGGAGGCGGCGGCCCGAAGCCCTTGCGGCGGGTGCGAGTGGCTGCACCTCGCCTACCCGGCGCAGCTCGCGGCGAAGGAGCGGACGGTGGAGGTGGCGCTCCGGCGGATCGCGAAGCTCGAGCCCGGGAGCTACGATCTCCGGCCGATCGTCCCTTCACCCGCCGCGCTCCGGTACCGGACGCGCGCCAAGTTCCACCACGATCGCGACGCGGGCCGGCTCGTCTTCTTCCAGCGCCGCTCGCACGTGCCGGTCGTCATCGACGCCTGCCACCTGCTCGTGCCGGCGCTCGACGCGCTCCGCGCCGCCGTCGGGCCGGCGCTCACCGCCGCGCGGGTCCCGGCGCGTGAGGTCGGGCTGGAGTGGTCCGAGCTCACGGGCGCCGGCGCCGCGCACCTCCGGGTCCCGGAGGTGACCGCCGC
>JAEYOU010000465.1 GCA_023411405.1 Pseudomonadota bacterium
CGCGCCGTTGACGGCGACGTCGAACGTGCGCTGGCCGGCCGCGGTCCAGTAGCTCTCCACGAACCAGAGCGTGACGCGCTGGGCGCTGCCGGGCGTGAGGCCGGCGACGGCGTAGGTGAACTCACCGTACCGCTCGGTCTGGAGCACGGCCTGGGGCGGGACGTCCCCGGTGAGCAACGCGGTGTCGATGGTGCTCGTCGTGGAGTAGGTGGAGCCGCCGGAGAAGGAGGCGTCGGCGAGGAAGCTCCCGGTGGCGGCGCCGCCGGCGTTGATCGAGACGGGGCCGGTGGTGCCCCCCGGCTGCGTCGTCGCGCTGGCGGTGTTCGAGTTGGCCGAGGAGCCCGCGGCGTCGACCGCGCGGACCCAGTACTGGTACGCCGTCGCGGGGGTGAGGCCGCCGTCCGAGTAGGACGTGCCGGCGAGGTTGCTCGCCACCTGGGTCCCGTTCCGGAAGACGCCGTACGTCACCGTGCAGCCGGTGGGAGGCGTCACGGGCGACCAGGAGAGGTTGATGACGCTCGAGGAGGCGGCGGTGGCCGACAGGTTGGCCGGCGCCCCGGGCGCGGCGGTGCACGAGACCGAGCCGCTCACCCGGAGCAGCGCCCCGGACTCGCCGAGCCGGACGCCCTGGGCGTTCACGACGAACAGCTTGTACGTGCCCGACCGCGCCGGCGCGAAGATCGAGGTCGCGGTCCCTGCGGCCCGGGTCATCGTCGGCCCCTCGACGAAGGACGTGGTGCCGGAGGGGGCGAACCAGACCGAGCCGGAGGCGTCGCCGGCGCTCCGGATGTTCACGGTGGTGCCGGCGTTCACCGCCGCGCTCGCCGGGAAGACGTGGTCCTGCACGGCCAGCATGGAGCTCGGGAGGATCGACCGGTAGGCGTCCTGGACCCCCGAGTTGAGCGCCACGTTGTACTGGGCCACCGGCCAGACCGCGTCCGAGACGACGACGGGCGGATCGATCCGGCTGTTGGGCGGGTTCACGCCCATCTTGTTCACCGTCGCGTAGGTCCGCAGGATGGTGAGGTCGTGCTTCTCCCCGAAGTCCTCGCAGTTGATCGTGTAGGTCACGCCCGGGTTGATGTCGAGGACGCTGTCGTTCTCGACGATGTACGCGCTGCCCTCGTCGTTGTGCAGGCCGTAGCGCGGTCCGCCGGAGGCCGCCGGGATCCCGCGCACGTAGTTCTGGTTGATGTACGTCGTCGGCATCTGGCCGATCGTGTAGATCGCGCCGCTGTCGTGCAGCCGGCTCATGGTGTTGATGAGCCGGTTGTTGTTCACCGTGTTGTTCCGGCAGGTGGTCGAGTCCTTGAAGTTCCGCCACCCCCACCCCAGGCTGATCCCGTTGTAGGCCGTGTTCTGGATGTGGTTGTTGGTGATGCGGAGGGTGTCGACGAAGTACGCGGTGATCGCCGCGTGGCCGCCGAACCCGGGCGCGGCGCTGGCGTCGAGGATCACGTTGTTGGAGATGGTGTTGTTGGTGGGGATGCCCTCGACGCCCGGGGCGTACTTCTCGCGCGCGCCGCCGTCGCCCAGGTACACGTGCTGCGGGTGGCCCACCACGATGCCGCTGCCCGCGATGTCGACGATCGCGTTGCCGACGACGCTGGAGTTGACGACGTCGTTGATGAGCGAGATGCCCTCGTTGCCGACGTGCTTCACGACGTTGCCGAGGAGCTGGATCCCGTCGGCGCCGTTGACGGTGATCGCGCCCGGCAGCGTGTCCATGATCTGGTACTTGCTGTTGTGCTGGTTGCCGTCGCCGAAGGCGATGAAGGCCGACGCCGCCTGCACCGTCGCCTTGCCGCGCGAGTTGCCGACGGGCACGAGGTTGTAGTCGGTGTTCGCGAAGGTGATCCCCTGGAACGTCAGGTTCTTCACCCGGTTCGTCCGCGAGGTGCCGGTGATCGTGATGAGCTGCTCCGCCACCGGGGCCTGGACGTCGGCGGTGGCCATGTTCTCGCCGGAGCGCGGCCAGTAGTAGAGCCACCGGTTCGTCTTGTCGAAGTAGAACTGCCCCGGCCCGTTCAGGAACTCGTAGGCGTTGTAGAGCGTGTTGCTGCCGGAGAGGACGAGCGCCGCGCCCCAGCCCGGGAGCTGCGCGATCGCGCCGGACGGCTGCTGCAGGAGCATCACCCGGTTCGAGCCCGCGGTGATGACGTCGCGCGCGCAGGCGATGTTCTCGTTCCAGGTCGAGGCGGTCACGACCTCGAGGTCGTCGCGGTTGCTGGCGATGGCCGGGAGATCCGAGGTGCTGTACTGGATCCCGTCGCTCTTGCTCCCGCTCACCCACGCCCAGGAGGCCTGCCCCGCCGTGACCGAGTACGTGCCGTAGCCGCCGCGGGCGGTGACCTGCTTGCGGGTCATCGCGGCGCGCTGGTCGTTCACGTACAGGTACCGGAGCTTCGTCGACCGGTTGAGCGAGGCCCGGTAGATGCTGCCGCTGTGCTGGGTCCACCCCGTGACCTTCACCGCGCCGCTCAGCACCGGCGTCTCGCCGGGATAGGCCTGGTAGAAGATCCGGAAGCCGTTGTTGCCCGAGTCCTGCGGGCCGAAGGCGATCGGCCCCTGCAGCGCGTAGGTCCCGCCGCGGAGGTAGACCACGACGTCGCCGCTCATCGCGGCGTTCACGGTCCGGACCACGTCGCGCGCCTTCGCGATCGTCTGGAAGGGCGCGGACAGCGTGCCGGGGTTGGCGTCGCTGCCGGTGGGAGAGACGTAGAAGGT
>JAEYOU010000468.1 GCA_023411405.1 Pseudomonadota bacterium
GCCGGGCGGCGGGTCCTCGTGGTGGACGACAACCGCGACGCCGCCGAGCTCCTGGGCGAAGGGCTGCGCCTGCACGGCCACGAGGTCCGCGTCGCCTACGACGGCCCGAGCGCGCTCGACGTCGCCGCGGCGTTCGATCCGGAGGTCGCGCTCCTCGACATCGGCCTCCCCGTGATGAACGGCTACGAGCTCGCCCGCCGCCTGCGCGAGCGCGGCGACGGGTGCCACCTCGTGGCGGTGACCGGCTACGGCCAGGAGGCGGATCGCATCCGCGCCCGCGAGCACGGGTTCGACGCGCACGTGGTGAAGCCGGTCGACCTCGAGCAGATGCGCGCGCTGGTGCGGCGCGCGCCGCGCCGGGCGGCGCGCTGACGGCGCGCGGCCGCTCCCCCTGCGCGATTCTCGCCGGGATCACCGGATCGCGTACACCACGTCCACCTGCGCCCGGAGCTCCAGCTCGCCGGGCGACACCGCCGCGCCCGCGGCGTCGGCCGCCTCCATGCTCCGCATCATCCGGGTCCCGAACACCGGGATGGGCGCGCTGCCCGACTCGCCGACCTGGAGGATGTCACCGAGCGTCACGCCCGCGGCCTTCGCGAGGGCGTCGGCCTTGACGCGCGCGGCGGCGTAGGCGGCGGCGAGGGCGCGGGCGCGCTCGGGGTTGGGATCGTCCTTCTCGAACGTGAGGCCGCGGAGCGCGTTCGCGCCCGCGGCGGTGACGCGATCGAGGGCTGGGCCGAGGCGCTCCAGGTTGCGGACGGTCACCCGGACCTCGTCGTTGACGGTGTAGCCGGTGATCGGGCCGGGGCGATCGTTCTTCCACGGGCGCTCGACGGACACGTCGTGGCGCGTGGTCTGGACGTCCTTCTCCGCGATGCCGGCCTCGGAGAGCGCCGCGACCACCTTGCGCATGCGGGCGTTCGCGTCGCGCGTCACGCGCGCGAGGTCGGGCCCGGTGGCCTCCACGCCGGCGGTGAGGATCGCGACGTCGGGGCGGACCCGGACGGTGCCCTCGCCGGAGACGCGGAGCACGCGCGGCGAGCCGGGGGGAGGCGCCGGGGGCTGCGTCTGGGCGGTCGTGAGGAGCGGGGAGCAGAGCGCCGCGCTGACGAGCGCCGCGAGGACGAACGGGCGGTGGGGCATGGGTGGGGCTCCGGGGGTTCGAGGAGGTCGTCTGCGGAGAAGAACGCGCCGCGGCGGCGAACGATCCAGACCCCCGCGGGGTACATCTGCCGCGCCCGAGCCCGACCCCGGCGTGAAATCCGCGCGGGTCGTCGCTAGCCTACGCGCATGGCCCACGACGTCTCCGCGAGCGGCACCTTCTCCCTCGGAGAAGGGCTCGACGTGCACCGGCTCGGCTTCGGCGCGATGCGCGTGACGGGGCCGGGGATCTGGGGCCCGCCGGAGGATCGTCCGGAGGCGCTCCGCACCTTGAAGCGCGTGCCCGAGCTCGGCATCGACTTCATCGACACCGCGGACAGCTACGGGCCGTACGACAGCGAGGAGCTGCTCGCCGAGGCGCTCGCGCCGTACCCGCGCGGCCTGGTGATCGCGACCAAGGGCGGGCTGGTGCGGCACGGGCCCGGCAAGTGGCTGGCCGTCGGGAGGCCCGAGTACCTCCGCCAGTGCGCGCTCATGAGCGCGAAGCGGCTCCGCGTCGAGCGGATCGATCTCTGGCAGTACCACCGGCCGGACCCGAAGGTCCCGCGGGACGAGGTGTACGCGGCGATGGCGGAGCTGCAGAGGGACGGCATCGTCCGCCACCTCGGCCTCTCGAACGTGAGCGTGGACGAGATCCAGGCCGCGCGCCGCCACTTCCACGTGGTCACGGTCCAGAACCTCTACAACCTCGCCGCCCGCGACAGCGAGGACGTGCTCGCGTACTGCGAGCAGGAGCGGATCGGCTTCATCCCGTGGCGGCCGCTCGATCTCGGTCCGCTGGGCGCGCCGGGCGGCGTCGCCGAGGGGATCGCGCGGCGGCACGCCGTGACTCCGGGGGCGATCGCCCTCGCGTGGCTCCTCCGGCGCAGCCCGGTGATGCTCCCCATCCCCGGCACCGGCAAGGTGAAGCACCTCGAGGAGAACGTCGCCGCGGCGCGCGTGCAGCTCTCGGACGACGAGTTCCAACTCCTCGACGAGGAGGGGCGCGCGGCCGCTCGCACCCGCGCGCCCTGAGCCCGTCGGGCGAGCGGTCACCGCGCGGGGCGGCGCATCAGTCCTCGAGGAGGACGCGCGCGGGAGCGCCGTCCGCGCCCTGGAGGAGCGCCGGCAGGCAGTAGAGCCGGTACCGGCCGGGACGCACGCGCCGGAGATCGAGCCCCTCGATCGCCACGATGCCGGCGCCGAGCAGCCGGTGGTGCGTGATCGGCGCCTCGGCCTTCGGCGGCTCGATCGAGAGGTAATCGATCCCCACGAGCTTCACCCCGCGCTCGACCAGCCACGCGGCGGCGTCGTGCCCGATGCCGGCGTAGTCCCAGTCGAACGTCTCGCGCGAGAACATCGGCTGCGGGCCGGTGCTGTTGCGGGTGCGGAGGAGGAGCCGCTCCGGGGCAGGGCGGGGCGAGGGGAAGAGCGCCTCGAGGTCCGCCGCCCGTACGTCCGGGGCGCCGGGCACCGCCACGACGTCGCACGGGCCGACCAGGGCGTCGAGCGGCAGCGCCTCGACGGTCTTGCCCCCCTCGATGAAGTGCTGGGGCGCGTCGACGTGCGTGCCGGTGTGGAGCGCGAGGGTGAGCTTGCGCACGTCCGCGGCGTCGCCCCGGGCGCGCGCCTTGATGAGCTCGAGCTTCGGGCCGTCTTCGCCGGGGTACGTGGGCATGCCGGCGCGGAGGAGCACGGTGACGTCGTGGAGCATGGCAGTCCTCCAGCGTAGCGAGAGGCGCGGCGCGGCGGAAGAGGAGACCCGAGAGGATCGAGCGAGCGAGCGCGTGCGCCGCCGGGCTCCCACGGGTGCGGGAGCCATCGCACCTGCGCGCGCTGCGCGAGAACCGAAGGACTTCGCCGAGTTCGTGCGACCCAGCGGGGCGCCTTCTGCGGGGCTTCACTCCGTCGAGGAATGGGCGTAACGTTTCCATCGAAGCAGCAACACTGCGCGGGAGGCTGAGATAGAGGAACCGTCGAAGTCACCGACATACTCGCAGTCTCCACCGGCCTAGCGCCGGACCGGCGTCCACCCGAGGGCGCCTCAAGCGGAACGAAGAAGCGAGAACGGAAAGAGGCCCTGTGACGGGCCTCTTTCCTTTTGTATCGGGCTGCGCGGGACCCTGGGCCGTGCTCGCCGCTTCGCGGCTGCGCGCGCTGCCCATCCCGGTGTCCCGCTCAGCCTGAGCGTAGCGGCGCGTCAGCGCCGCGGAGTCGAAGGCCGTCCCTCCCCCGCGCTGCGCGCGGGGGCCCCACCCTGTGACGCGGTCGGCGATATGTTCAATCGCATGAAGAGCCTCGACCGGAAGCTGCGGGTCATCCTCGACGGCCGGTACACGCCGGATGACTTCATCCTGGCGGACGCGAAGGACGCCGACATGGCGTGGGGCGTCGCAGCCACGGGGCCGGCGCGGAGCGAGGATGGGACGCCGGCGGTGGGACGGCGGTACCGCACGCGTCCGGAGTTTCTGGAGGCCATGCGGGCGATCGTGCGGCAGGGCGAGCAGGACGTGCTCCTCGCCTCGGCCTCCAACGCCGAGGTGCTCGCGCGCGAGGGGCTGTTCGAGGGCGGGCCGGTCACGCTCGCGGTCCGCGCGAACGACGCGACCGACATCTGGCGGCCGCGCGGGCACGCCTACGAGGACGAACCCTCGCGGCCCTTCCGTTCGGTGAACCTCGAGGCGGTGAGGCCGTTCTGCGAGCTCGGCCTGTACTCGGTGACGTTCAACAACCAGCTCGCCCACGACCTCGCGTCGCTCGAGGCGTACGGGCGGTTCCGCGCCGAGGCGGCGCGGCTCGGCTTCCGGCACTTCCTCGAGGTCTTCAACCCGAACACGCCCGCGGGGCTCGGGCCGGCCGATCTCCCGCACTTCGTGAACGACTCCATCGCGCGGGCGCTCGCCGGCGTGACCGCGGCGGAGCGGCCGCTCTTCCTCAAGGTGGCGTACAACGGGCCGGCCGCGCTCGAGGAGCTCGTCACGTACGACCCGGCGCTGGTCGTGGGCGTGCTCGGCGGGGCGGCGGGGACGACGCGCGACTGCTACGAGCTCCTGGCGCAGGCGGAGCGGCACGGCGCGCGGGTGGCGCTGTTCGGCCGCAAGATCAACGTCGCGGAGTCGCCGCTGGATCTCGTGGCGCTCATGCGCCCCGTGCTCCGGCGGGAGCTGACGCCCGCCGAGGCGGTCCGCGCCTACCACGGCGCGCTGGCGCGGAAGCGGGTCCGCCCGGCGCGGGCGCTCGAGGACGACCTGCAGCTCACGGAGCCCGTGCTGAAAGCGTGAGGTCGCCATGCGCCGAGGGGTCCTCTGCGGCGGCTCCATCATGGTCGACGTCAACAAGACGATCGACCGCTGGCCGGAGGAGGACGGGATCGCCTTCATCGAGGGCGAGACCAGCGACTCCGGCGGGCCCGGCTTCAACCTGGCGGTGGATCTCGCGCGCCTCCGGGCGCCGTTCCCGATCGAGGTGGTCGGCGTGGTCGGCGACGACCTCCACGGCGCGCTCGTGCGGGAGGTCTGCCGCGCGGCCGGCCTCGGCGCCGCCGGCCTGACGACGCTCCCCGGGCGCCGCACCTCGCACACGGACGTCATGATCGCGAAGGAGGACGGCCGGCGGACGTTCTTCCACGACCCCGGCGCGAACGCGGTCCTCGCGCCGGAGCACTTCGACCTCGCGCGGAGCGCGGCGCGGATCCTCCACCTCGGCGCCCCCGGGATCCACGAGACCATGGACGCGGCGCGCCCCGGCGGCAACGGCTGGGCCGAGGTCCTCGCGCGCGGCCGCGCCGCCGGGATGTGGACAAACCTCGAGCTCGTGACGCTCGCCCCGGAGCGGCAGCGGGCGCTCGCGCTCCCGTGCCTGCCGCACCTGGACAGCGTGGTCGTCAACGAGCTCGAGGCGGGGGCGCTGGCGGGGATCGACACGCACCGGGAGGG
>JAEYOU010000500.1 GCA_023411405.1 Pseudomonadota bacterium
CTGCACGACCGCGCCGTGCTCCTCGAGCGGCACACGCGCGAGCTCCTGAACGAGCTCGCCCCAGGCGTGGCCGGGCTCCGCGGCCGGCGCGGCGGCGCCGAGCCCGCGGACGCGCCGCGCGAGGACCGAGCAGCCGAGCCGGAACGCCTCGTAGACGTAGAGGTAGCCGAGCGCGTGCGCGCGGGTCGGTGGCGCAGGGAGCTCCTCGGCGCCGCGTCCGGGATCCGCGCCGGTGCCGTCGAGGAGCGGCCGGTGCTCCGCGCCCGAGCGGGCCAGCACGCGGTCGAGGTCGTCGAGCCAGGCGCGGTGACCGCTCAGGAACTCGGCGTACGCCTCCCATCCGGCCGGGAAGCGGAACAGGCTCGCGTACGCGGCGACGCGCGCGCGATCCGGTCGGGTGGTGCGGCGAAGGGCGACCAGGAGCGGGGGCCAGCGGTTCTCGTCGTGCAGGGAAGCCATGAGACACCTCGCCGCACCATGATGAGCCCCCTGACGCGACGCGTCAACTCGTCCCTTCCAAGCAACCGAGAGATCAGAGGTTTGCGTTCGCGTCGGCCACGGGGAACCCGTTCTCCCGGGCGACCTGGGCGAACCAGCGCCCGGAGTCTTTGACGGTGCGTCGCTGCGACTCGTAGTCCACGTGGATCATCCCGAACCGCTTCGTGAACCCGAACGCCCACTCCCAGTTGTCCATGAACGACCAGAGAAAGTAGCCCCGCACCGCGGCGCCGTCCGCGATCGCTTGATGAACCGCCGCGGCGTGGCGGGCGACGTACCGGACGCGGAACAGATCGTGGACGGCGCCGTCGGGGCCGGGACGGTCGGGGAAGCTCGTCCCGTTCTCGGTGACGAGGAGGGCCTGCGGACGGTACGTCCGCTGGAGGCGCAGGAGCGTCTTGTAGAGCCCCTCCGGCGCGATCTCCCACTCCGCGAACTCGGCGCGCGGCACGAACGGCCAGTAGATCTGCCGGGCCGAGAGGAACGCGCGCGGGGAGGACGCCCGCGGGGTCGGGTCGTGCGCGATGAGCCGTCGCGTGTAGTAGTTCACGCCGAGGAAGTCGATGGGGACCGCCATGGCCTCGAGGTCGCCTGGCGCGATCGCGGGCCCCTCGGCGCCGTACCAGGCCTCCAGATCGTGCGGGTACCCGCGGCCGAAGAGCGGGTCGTGGAACCAGCGGTTGAAGGCGCCGTCCCAGCGCGTCGCCGCCGCCACGTCCTCGACCCGATCCGAGGCGGGCTCGATCCACTCGAGGTTGTTCACGAGGCCCACGCGGGCCCCGGGGCAGGCGGCCCGGATCGCCGGGACCGCCTTCCCGTGCGAGACGAGCAGGTTGTGCGCGACCGCGAGCGCGGTCCGGAGCTCTCTCAGCCCGGGCGCGTGCACGCCGTAGAGGTGGCCGCAGAACGAGAACACCCAGGGCTCGTTGTGGGTCATCCAGTCCTTCACCCGATCACCGAGCCGGCGGACCACCGCCTCGGCGTAGCGGACGTAGGCGTCGATGGTCGTCCGGCTCGCGAAGCCGCCCTTCTCCTGCAGCGCCTGCGGCAGGTCCCAGTGGAAGAGCGTCGCGAATGGGCGGATGCCGTGGCCCAGCATCGCGTCCACGAGCCGGTCGTAGAAGTCGAGCCCGGACGGGTTCACCGCGCCGCCGCCGTCGGGCACGACGCGCGGCCACGCGACGGAGAACCGGTAGTTCCGCAGGCCGAGCGAGGCCATGAGCGCGAGGTCCTCGCCGTAGCGGCGGAAGTGATCGCAGGTCACCGCGGGCGTCGAGCGATCGTCGATGTGCGAGGGATCCTTCGCGAAGCGGTCCCAGATCGACTCGCCCTTCCCGCCGTCGGCCCACGCGCCGTCCACCTGCACGGTGGCCGTCGCCGTGGCCCAGAGGAAGCCTTCGGGGAACCGCAGCAGCTCGCGCTCGGACATGGCTCTCGATCCCTCCGGGCCTTTCAGCCCTTGATGGCGCCGGCGGTCGCGCCCTCCATGATCCGCCGGCTGAAGACGAAGTAGAGGAGCAGCGCCGGCAGGGCGACGAGGACCATGCAGGCGAACTGGACGGCGTAGTCGGACGAGTACTGGCCCTGGAAGCGGACGATCGAGAACGGCAGCGTGCGCAGGTCGTCCGTCGCCAGGTAGGT
Source organism: Pseudomonadota bacterium (assembly GCA_023411405.1). Classification (GTDB taxonomy): domain Bacteria; phylum Myxococcota; class Myxococcia; order Myxococcales; family Anaeromyxobacteraceae; genus Anaeromyxobacter. The sequence continues at coordinate 2,140 of JAEYOU010000500.1, forward strand.
GTTGGCCATGATGTACTCGTTCCAGTTGTTGAGGAACGTCATCACCGCCACGGTCATGGTCGCCGGCAGCGACATCGGCGCGACGACGCTCCAGAGGATCCGCGGCCACGACGCGCCGTCCATGAGCGCCGCCTCCTCGATCGAGCGGGGCAGCGTCTTGAAGTGGCCCATGTAGACCAGCGTGCTGAACGACAGCGTGAAGGCGACGTACGGGATGATCACGCCGAGGTGCGTGTCGATGAGCCGGAGCTTCGCGAACCAGATGAAGTTCGGGAGGAGCGTGGTGTGGATGGGGATCACCATGCCCATGGTCACCGCCGCGACGCCCACGGCCTTGAGCCGCCACTGCATGCGGGTGATGGCGTACCCCAGGCAGAAGGAGAGGACCGTCGTGAACGCCGTCGAGATCGACACCACCACCAGGCTGTTGAGCCCGTAGCGGAGGATGCGGCCGTCGCGGAACGCCCGCACGTAGTTCTGCCACTGCGGCTCGGTGGGGAAGGAGAGGAGCTCGTTCCCGAAGAGATCGCCCGAGCGCTGCAGCGAGTACGAGCCCACCCAGACGAGCGGGAAGAGCTGCATGAGCCCGAACCCGACGAGCGCGGCGTAGAGCAGCGTCCGCTGCGACACGCGGGCGGCGGTGCGCGGCATGCTCAGCCCTCCCCTTCCCGGCGCGGCATGGCGCGCATCACCCGCAGCACGAGCAGCGTGAGCCCCACCGAGAGCACCACGAACAGCACCGAGAGCGCGTTCCCGTAGCCGTACTCACCGGAGGCGAAGGCCTTCTGGTACAGGTACACGCTCACGAACTGGGTGCGTGTCCCGGGGCCGCCGTTGGTGGTGAGGTAGATGAGCTCCATCTGCTTCATCGACGAGATGACGTCGATCACGATGACCGCCGCGATGGCCGGGCGCAGGTACGGGACGATGATGTGCCAGTAGGTCTGGAACCAGCTCGCCCCGTCCACGCGGGCGGCCTCCTCGATCTCCTTGGGCACGGTCATGAGGCCCGCGTAGTAGAAGAGCAGCGCCCACCCGAACCCCTGCCAGACGATGATCCAGATCACCGCCCAGATCGCGGTGTCCGGGTTGGAGAGCCACGACGTGGCCAGCCCGCCGAGGCCCACGGCCCGCAGGAGCTTGTTCAGGATCCCGTACGTGGGGTTGAAGATGCCGACCCACATCCGCGCGACGATGACGAGCGAGAGCACCGCCGGGACGAAGTAGATCGTCCGCAGGAACCGCGAGAGCTTCCTGGAGACGTGCGCCAGGATCGCCGCGAGCGCGAACGCGACCGGGTTCTGGATCAGGATCGTGGCCACCATCAGGAGGAACGTGTTCCAGATCGAGCGCCAGAACACGGGGTCACTCGCCACCAGCGCGCCGTCGACGACCTCCAGCCGGACGATGTCCCAGTAGTTCCCGAGCCCGACCTGGCGGTACGCGCCGAAGCCGGCCCAGTCGGTGAAGCTGTAGTAGACGCTGAACCCCAGCGGCACGAGCATCGCGAAGACCAGCACCGCGATGCTCGGCACCACCAGGGACGCGACCACGCCGCGGTGCTGGAAGGGCCCTCGCATGGCGCGCACCGGGCGATCCCGCGGGCGGGGCCCCGGCGCGCCCGTGTACGCGCCGCGACCCGCCCGCAGGATCTCCCGCGGGGAGCTACTTCCGCGCCGCCTTCGCGGCGGCGGCGTCCACCCGCTTCGTGAACTCCTGGGGCGTGATCAGGCCGGAGCCGAGCTCGCGCACCGCGTTCTGCATGTCCTCCTTGAACGCGGCCGTGGCGCGGTCGAGGCTCGGCGTGCCCGAGGTCGCCCTGGCCTCGGAGGCGATCTTCACCAGCGTCTTCGCCACGGGCGTGTCCGAGGCCCGGGCCGCCACCTTCTGGGCCGGGAACGTCGCCTGCTTCTCCCAGGCGAGCGCCGGGAACCGCCTGGCGTAGAACTCGAGGTACTTCACGCCCAGCGCGGAGTTCCTGGAGGTGGCGCTCACCACGTAGTTGCCGCCGTACCACGCGAAGAGATCCTCCGGGCCGCCCTTCCCTCCGGCCACCGTCGGGAACTTGAACGCGTCCACGTTCGCCCGGAACTCGTCGGAGAAGCTCTTGTCCGTGGCGAGCCCGAGCTCCCAGCTGCCCATGAGGTACATGGCGGCCTTGCCCTGGCCGAAGAGGTTCCGCGCGGCGCCGTAGTCGGACACCATCACGTCCTCCTGGAAGAGGCCGGACTTGATCAGGTCCTGGAGCAACGTCGCCGCCTTCACGAAGACGGGGTCGGTGAACTTGATCTTCCGGTCGAGCGCCTGCTGCGGGAGGGTCGGGTCGCCCGAGAGCCGCCAGGCGAGCTGGTCGAAGGTGATGCAGAGCGGCCAGGCGTCCTTGCCGTCCGTGGTCATGGGGATGATCCCCTTCGCCTTGAACTTCGGGACGAGCGCCTGGAGCTCCTCGAGCGTGGCCGGCGGCTGGGTGACGCCGGCGTCCTGGAAGAGCTTCTTGTTGTAGTAGATCACCCACAGGTCGGCGGAGACGGGGATGCCGTAGAGCTTGCCGCCGTAGACGTTCGAGTCGAGGGCGCCGGGCAGGTAGCCGTACTTCTCGAAGGTCGCCCGGTCGAGAGGGACGACGAACTTGCCGTCCACCATCGGCTTCAACAGGGTCGAGAAGCTCCAGTACTTGAAGACGTCCGGGAGCTGCCGGGCGGTGGCGTAGATCTTCATCTTCTCCTGGTACGGCTGGTCCGGGTAGCTCTCGGTGACGATCTCCACCCCGGGGTTGGCCGCCTTGAACTCGGCGTTGATCGTCTCGACCACCGCGCCCCAGGTGTTGGTCCGGTCCGGGAGGTTGTCCGCCATCTTCAGGGTGACCTTGTCCGCGCCCAGCGCGAGGACGGGGGCGAACAGCGCCGCGAGCAGCACGAGTCTCTTCATGGGTTCCTCCTGGCGGGAAAGCGAAACGTGGCCGGGAGTATCCGCGCCGCGCCGGGGAGCGTGAATGACGCGGATTCCGGTGAGTTGACGATTTCTACGGAGAATCGAATCGGCCACCGGGAGGAATGGCTCCGGGCTCATCCGCCCGGCTCGTCGCTCCGCCCGTAGCCGGCCTTGAACCGGACCGGGCTCACCCCCGCGTACTTCTTGAACACCCGGCTGAAGGTCTCGACCGTGGGATATCCCACCCGCTCCCCCACCTCGTAGACCATGAGGGCGGTCGTGGCGAGGAGCCGCTTCGCCTCGTCGACGCGCGTGCGCGTGAGGTACTCCGTGAAGGTCTCCCCCGTCTCGCGGGAGAACTCGAAGCTGAGGTGGTTCCTCGTGACGCCCGCCCGCTGGCTCGCCTCCTCGAGCGAGAACGCCGGGTCGGCGAAGCGCTCGCGGATGGCCCGCTTCGCGGCGACGACGATCCGCGACTCGATCGTGCGGGCGGCGCGGGCGGCCCTGAAGGACGCGGCCGCGTCGCGGATCGCGGCGCAGGCCGGGCCGACGGCGGAGGTGACCTTCACGCTCAGGTAGCGGCCCACGTACTCGGCGGCGTCCGCGCAGAACGCGTGGACCGCCACCTCGTCGTCGCCACCCGCCGCCGGGGAGCAGAGCACGGCCGCCTGCCCGGGTCCCAGCGCCGCCACCTCGCCGGAGCCGAAGCGGCCGAGCGCCTGGCCGAGCGAGCGGACGGCCATCTCGGAGAACCGGCCCAGGCCCTCCGCCCCCTCGCGCGCCGCGACGGCCTGGAGGTCCTCCACCCAGAAGCAGCAGACGCGGAAGGGCGGCCGGAGCGCGATCCCGAGCTCCTGGAACGTCTCGAGCAGCTCGGGCGTGGCCGGCGCCTGGAGGATGTCCCGGAGCACCTGCGCCTTGAGGAGCTCGAGGTGGCGGCGCTGGACGATGGCGGCGTCCCGCTCGCGCGACGCGGCGATCCCCGCGGTCGCCTTCTCGAGCGCCGCCCGGAGCGCCGCGCCGTCGAGCTCGCCCTTGAGCAGGTAGTCGCTCGCGCCCAGCGTGAACGCCTGACGGACGAGGTGGAAGTCGTCGTGCGCCGAGAGGACCACCACCGCCGGCCGGCGCGCCGGGGGCGGCGGGAGGCGCCGGAGGAACTCGAGCCCGTCCATCACCGGCATCGAGAGGTCGAGCAGGACCACGTCGATCTCCGGGCGCGCCTCGAGCGCGGCCAGCGCCTCGGCGCCGTTCCCGGCCTCGGCGAGGAAGTCGAACCCCTCGTCGCCCCATGGGCGAAGGCTGGCGATCGAGAGCCGCACGAACGGCTCGTCGTCGACGACGAGGACGCTATGCACGGGGAGCGGCCCCCACCGCCGCCCCGCTCGCCTCAGCCACCGCGGGCGCCGCCACCCGCACCAGCGCGGGGAGCACGTAGCGCACGCGCGTGTACGCGCCGGGCCTGCTCTCCACCTCGAGCCCGTACGGCGCCCCGTAGTTGAGCCGGATGCGCCGGTGGACGTTCGAGACGCCGATCCGGTACAGCCCGCCCTGCTCCGGCGCGGCGTCGAGGAGCCGCGCGGCCCGATCCGGCTCCATGCCGGCGCCGTCGTCGCTCACCTCGACGACGAGCACCCTGCCCGGGACGACCTCCGCGCCCGGATCGCGGCAGGGCGCCGGCGGCAGGGATCGCTCCTCCACCCGCGCGGCGACGCGGATGGTCCCGCGCGCCTGCCGGGCCGGAGCGCCGCTCGCCCCGCCCGAGAAGCCGTGCAGGATCGAGTTCTCGACGATGGGCTGGAGGATCATCCGGAGCGTGAGGAGCGCCTCCGTCCCGGGCTCGAGCGCCAGCGCCAGCGCGAACCGCTCCCCGAACCGTACCTTCATGATCCCGACGTACGCCGTGACGTTGTCCACCTCGCGGGAGAGCTCCGCGAGCCGCTCGGCGCCGGAGTAGCTGTCGGAGAGGACGCGCATGAGGTCGCGCGTCATCCCGGCGATGCCGTCGGCGCGCGCCGCGACCGCCATGAGGCGGATGGAGTTGAGCGTGTTGGCGACGAAGTGCGGGTCGATCTGGTACCGGAGCGCGTCGAGCTCCGCCGAGAGCCGCTCCCGCTCGCTCCGCGCCCGCTCCTGCACGAGCCGCCCGGTCTCCTCCACCATCGCGTTGAACCCGTGGGCGAGCTCCGCCAGCTCGGCGATGTCCTGGGCGCCGGCGCGGACGCCGTAGTCCCCCTTCGCCACGCGCCCCATGTGCCGGACCACCGCGCGGATGGGACCGGCGACGCGGGCGAAGAAGACCTCGGCGTAGAGGAGGAAGGAGAGCGCGAGCAGCGCGACCGCCGGGTACAGGTACCGCTGGTACGCGCCGACCTTGCCCGAGAGCGCGGCCTTGTCCGCGAGGAGCGCGAGCGTCCAGCCGGTGGAGCGCATCGGGTAGAGCGTCGCGAGCCAGGGTCGCCCGTCGGCGCGGACCTCCTGCGCCGAGACCCCAC
>JAEYOU010000502.1 GCA_023411405.1 Pseudomonadota bacterium
GGCTCTGCGTCGTGGCGGTGCTGCACGACCTGAACCTGGCCGCCGCCGCCTGCGACCGGCTCGTCGTCCTGTCGCGGGGCCGGGTCGTGGCCGAGGGCCCGCCCGCGGCGGTGCTCACCGCCGAGCGCGTGCGCGAGGTCTGGGGGCTCCCGGTCTGGCGCGGCGAGAACGCGAAGACCGGCGCGCCGGTGGTGCTGCCGGAGGTGTGAGCGCCGGGCGCCGGCGGCGCCCGCCCGCTCACTCCTGCGGCACGAACACGCGGAGCGCCAGCGCGAAGGTGCGCGCGGTGGGGTCGGTGGTGCTCTGGCGGAAGGCGAGATCGACGACGTAGCGCTGGGTGACGTACCCGACGCCGGCCGACCACCAGCTCGTGTCGAGCGTCTCGTCACGCTCGTAGCCGGCGCGCACGGGGACGGCGTTCGCGAACAGGTACTCGGCCCCGACGGAGTAGCGGTTCGTCGACTTCGCGCTCCCGTCGGCGGCCCGGGCGCGATCATGCTCGATCCGGTACTCGCCCACGAGCTGCAGCGAGGTGTCGGCGCCGACCGCGAACCCCGCCGCCCAGGCGCGAGGGAGGACCTCGCGGTGCTCGTTGTGCACGAGGTTGTACCCCGCTGCGCCGACGGAGACCTTCGGGCTGACCTGCAGGAAGACGCCCGCGTCCAGGTTGAAGTTCTTGTCGATCCGCTCCGCGCCGTGCAGATCGAAGTAGTTGCCCTGCACGCCGACGGAGAGCCCGCGGGTGAGCTGCGTGGCCAGCCCCAGCCGGAGCAAGGTGCCGGTCTCGACGCCCTTCATGGCGCGCGTGTAGCTGAACCCCGCCGCGACGCCGGTGGTCGCCGAGTCCGCGGCCGTGCCGCCGAAGAAGTCCTGGCGCTCGGCGCTCCCGTCGAGGCCGGGCCGCCGGTCGGTCAGGTAGAACGTGTCCACCACGTACCGCTTGCGCGCCGCGAGGGCCGCGGGGTTGGAGAAGAGCGCCTCGCTGCCGCTCGCGAGGCCGACGCCGCCCCCGAGCGCGAGGGTGCGCGGGCCGGCCAGATCCGGGATCGTCAGCGGCGCGGGCGTCCCGGCGGCCGCCCCCCCGGCGAGGAGCAGGGAGAGAACGGGGGCTGCCGCCAGCCGGAGTGGGCGCGTGTGCACCCGGCGAGGATACGGCCGCCGGACGCCCCCGGCAAGGTTGCTTGCGGCGCCGTTCGAGAGCGCGCTAGCGTCGATCGCGGGAGGTGAGACCGATGCGCCAGCGCGAGGTCGAGCGGTACCGCGGCGTGCTCACGGCGCAGCTCCGAGCGCTCATCGGCCACGGCAATCAGGCGGTCCACCACCTGGCCGGCGAGCAGGCGAGGGACGAGCTCCCCGACCCCAGCGATCGGGCGACCGCCGAGGAGGAGCGGGCGTGGTCGCTCCGGCTCGCCGATCGCGATCGCAAGCTCATCCCGAAGCTCCAGGATGCGCTGGCGCGGCTCGACGCCGGCACCTTCGGGAGGTGCACCCGGTGTGGGCGCCCCATCGCGAGCGCGCGGCTGCGCGCGCGCCCGATGACCGAGCTCTGCATCGAGTGCAAGACCGAGGCGGAGCAGGCGGAGCGTTGAGCCGGACCTCGGCGGCTGCCGGCGAGCAGCCCTCCCGGGAAGGGGCCGTTTCCGTGTCTGGCGCGGGGGACGTGCGCTAGATTCGCGGCGACATGCCCTCCTCCCGCAAGGTCCGCAAGGCCGTCATCCCCGCCGCCGGGCTCGGCACCCGGTTCCTCCCCGCCACCAAGGCCGTCCCGAAGGAGCTCCTCCCCATCGTCGACACGCCCACGATCCAGTACATCGTGGCCGAGGCGGTGGCCGCGGGGGTCCGCGACGTGGTCCTCATCTGCGCCCGGGGCAAGGAGTCGATCGTCGACCACTTCGACATCGCCGGGGAGCTCGAGGCCCACCTCGAGCGGACCGGCAAGCACGAGCTGCGCAAGCAGCTGCGCGAGATCGCCCAGATGGCGAACGTGATCACCGTGCGTCAACAGGAGCCGCTGGGCCTCGGCCACGCTGTGCTGTGCGCGCGCGACGTGATCGGGGACGAGCCCTTCGTGGTGATGCTGGGGGACGACGTCATCGACGCGGCCGTTCCGGCGGCGAAGCAGCTCGCCGACTGCTACGAGCGGACCGGGCTCGGCACCATCGCGCTCATGGAGGTGCCGCCGGCCGAGGCCAGCATGTACGGCATCGCCGCCGGCCGGAGCGTGGACGCGCGCACGACGCGCATCGAGCGGCTCGTCGAGAAGCCGAAGAAGGACCCGCCCTCGAACCTCGCCGTGATCGGCCGGTACGTCCTCCCGCCGCGCATCTTCCAGATCCTCGAGGAGATCCCCACCGGCGTGGGCGGCGAGATCCAGCTCACCGACGGCCTCGCGGTGCTGGCGCGCGAGGAGGGCCTGCTCGGCTACCGGTTCGAGGGCGACCGCTACGACGCCGGCGACCGCCTCGGGTACCTCAAGGCCAACATCATGTTCGCGCTCAAGCGGCCGGAGCTCGCCGGACCGCTCCGCGAGTTCCTGCGCGGCGCGACCTCGTGATATCGAGGGGCGCATGTCCCGCAGACTCCGTCCTCTCGCCGCCGCCGCCCTGGCCGCGATCGCCCTCCCCGCGCTCGCCTACCTCCTCCCCACGACGTCCGTCCTCCGCCGCCTGGGGGAGCGCCGCCAGAAGCTCGCGCTCGTCGCGCTGGAGGTGACCGGGACGCTCCAGGCCGAGGGCCCGCTCGCCGATCGCCTCCGGGCCGCGGCCGGACAGCCGGTGGGCGGGATCGCGACCCTGCCCGCGCGCTTCCTCCTCAAGATCCCGGGCCGCTGCCGGCTCGAGGTGGTCGGCGCGACGCCGGCCGAGAGCCCCTTCGTCGCGCTGCGCGACGGCAGGGTGACGGGGGCCGGCGGGCTCGAGACCGATCCCGCCGCCACCGCGACGCTGCGGACGCTCTGCACGCTGCTCGGCACGTCGACCGCCGGCGACGCGTCCGCCGCGTACGCGGCGGCGCTCGCGCGCCGCGGGGTGACGCTCGGCGAGCAGAGCCTGGGGCGGTTCGACGGGCGGGTGGCCTACGTCATCGGCGGCCGCGGGCGCGAAGCGCGGCCCATGCTCTACGTCGACAAGGACTCCTTCCAGCCGCTGCGGCTCGTGGCCGCCGAGGGTGGCGCGCTCGTGGACGTGCGCCTGCTGGGCTGGGGCTCCCCGACGGGCGGCGACTGGTTCCCGCGCGCCGTCGAGGCGGTGCAGGCCGAGCGGCTCCTGCTCCGGTTCACGACGGAGAAGGCCAGCGCCAACCCTCGGATCCCCGAGGGGATCCTCTGAGTGGCGGAGGCCCGGCGGCGCCGGTCAGGAGGGGCTGCGCCCCTCCCCGCCTCGTGCCTCACATCGCGGCCATCTCGCCGTTCGGCGGCCCGCCCTCGTCGGCCGAGTCGGGCTCGACGTCCGTCCGGTACTTGCGGAGCACGCGCTTGAAGTTCGAGCGATCCATCCCCGCCTTGCGCGCCGCGGCCGAGATGTTGTTGTCGCAGGCGCGCATGAGCGCCTCGACGTAGCTCTTCTCGAACCTGCGCAGCGCCTGCTCCTTCGCGGCCGCGTAGGAGAGCGTGAGCCAGGCGGTCTCGTCGCCGTTCACCGGCGCCTCGCGGACGAGCGGCGCGGTCCGGCCGGTGACGGCGGGCGGCAGGTCGGCCGGGGTGATGATGTCGCCCCGGCACAGCACCACGGCGCGCTCCACCGCGTTCTCGAGCTCGCGCACGTTGCCGGGCCAGCGATAGCCGCAGAGGAGCTCGATGGCCTCGGGCGAGAGCGCCCGGACCTTCTTCCCCAGCCGCTCGGCGTAGCGGCGCACGAAGTGGTGGGCGAGGAGGGGGATGTCCTCGACGCGCTCGCGCAGCGACGGGAGCGGGATGTTGATGACGTTGAGGCGGTAGAACAGATCCTCGCGGAACTTGCCGGCCTTCACGAGCTTCGGCAGGTCCCGGTGCGTCGCGGCGATGATCCGGACGTCCACCTTCACCGAGTCGGCGGAGCCGACCCGCTTGATCTCGCCCTCCTGGAGCACGCGGAGGAGGCGCACCTGGGTGGCGAGCGGGATGTCGCCGATCTCGTCGAGGAAGATCGTCCCGCCGTCGGCGGCGTCGAAGAGGCCCTTCTGGTCGCGCTGGGCGCCCGTGAACGCGCCCTTCACGTGGCCGAAGAGCTCGGACTCGAGCAGGGTCTCGGTGAGCGCGCCGCAGTTGAGCGCGACGAAGGGCTGGCTCTTCCGCGGGCTCCGCGCGTGGAGCGCGCGGGCGACGAGCTCCTTGCCGGTGCCGCTCTCGCCCGTCACGAGCACCGTGGCGGCGCTGTACGCGACCGCCTCGATCATCCGGGTGACCTCCCGCATCGGCGAGGAGGTGCCGACCAGGCCCTCGCCCTGGGTGCCCTCGCGCTCGCGGAGCGCGGTCTCGAGCTGCCGGTTGCGATCGAAGAGCATCTTGCGCTCGGCGGCCTTGGCCACCGCGCGCGCGACGAGCTCCACGTCGTCGAACGGCTTCGTGAGGTAGTCGTAGGCGCCGGCGCGGACGGCGGAGAGCGCGGTCTCCACCGTGGCGTGGCCGGTCATCATGATCACCTCGACCTCGGGCCGGCGGTGCTTCACCGCCGAGAGGAGCTCGAGGCCGGAGAGCTGCGGCATCTTGATGTCGAGGAGGGCGACGTCGTAGTCCTCCTGCGCGAGCTTCTGGGTGGCCACGATGGGCGAGTCGAGCCCGGTGACCTCGTAGCCCTTCTTCCGCAGCAGCGACTCGAGCGCTCGGAGGAGCGTCGGCTCGTCGTCCACGACCAGCACGCGGATCGGCTTGGTCTCGTTTCCGTCGGCCATGTGGTGCCTCCTTCAGCTGCGCGACAGCGACATCAGGACCGCGGCGACGCCGCGGGGAGTTCGAGGACGAAGATCGCGCCGCGCTCGGCGCCGGTGTCCACGCGGATGGACCCGCCGTGCTCCTCGGCGATCTGGTAGCAGATGGACAGGCCCAGCCCGGTCCCCTGCCCCTCCGGCTTGGTGGTGAAGAACGGCTCGAAGATGCGCTTGGCGATCTCCGGCCGGACGCCCGGCCCGGTGTCGGCCACCGAGAGCTGGACCCGCCCGGGCCCCGCCTCGCCGGTGGAGATGGTGACCGTGCCCTCGCCGTTCATCGCCTGGAGGGCGTTCACGAGCAGGTTGACCACGATCTGCTGGAGCTGGTTCGCGTTCCCGAGCGCGAGCGCCGGGTCGCAGCGCCGGATCACCTCGGTCCGCCCCTCCTTGAGCTGCGAGGAGAGCAGGAACAGGGCGTCCTCCACGACCTGGGGGAGGGGCACCGGCCCCTTCTCCTCCTCGCGCGGGCGGCGCGAGAAGCGGAGGAGGGACTCGACGATCCGCTTGGCGCGGTTGGCCGCGTCCTGGATCAGCCGGAGGTTCTCCATGTCCTCGGCGCTGCGCTCCTCGCGGCTCATGAGCTGCGCGAAGGCGAGGATGCCGCCGAGCGGGTTGTTGATCTCGTGCGCGACGCCGCCCGCGAGCTGGCCGACGGCGGACATCTTCTCGGCGTGGAAGAGCCGGCGCGTCACCTCGCGCTCGTCGGTGACGTCCTTGAACGTCACCACCTGGCCGCCGCCCGGATCGAAGGGGAACGAGCGGAGGAGCCAGATGCGGTCGCCGAACGCGATCTCGCGCTCGGTGGTCGAGCCGGCGGGCATCGCGCACTGCGACGGGCACGGGAGCGCGCCGAACGCGTGCTCCGTGCAGCGCAGCCCTGCGAGCGCGCTCGGGACCACCCCCGCGCCGCGGGCGAAGGCGGTGTTGGCGCGGACCACCTCGCACCCGCCGTCCTTCAGGATGGCGAGCGGGTCGCCGAGCGCGTCGAAGCAGGCGCGCCACTCCTGGGCGGCGCGGACGAGCGCGGCGGACCGGGCGGAGAGCTGCCCGTCGAGATCCCGGTTCAGCCGCTCGAGCTGCGAGTTCCTCTGCTCGAGGAGCTGCTGCAGGCGGATGTTGTCCTCGACGATCCAGAACTGGTCGATCGCGCTCTGGATCGTGATGAGGAGGTGCCCGTCGTCCCAGGGCTTCCAGATGAACCGGAAGATCTCGGACTGGTTGACCGCCTCCTCGATCGCCGTGGAGTCGGCCTGCCCGGTGAGGAGGACGCGCTGGATCCGCGGCCAGCGCTCCTTCACGGCGCGCAGGAACTCCACCCCCGACATCCCCGGCATGCGGTAGTCGGAGACGACCACCTGCACCGTCTCGCGGGCGAGGATGTCGAGCGCGGTCTGCGCCTCCGGGGCGTCCAGCACCCGGCACCGGGCCCTCCGCAGCACGCGGCGCAGCGCGCGGCGCACGTGCTCGTCGTCGTCCACGATGAGCAGCGTGGATTCGACGACCGGGTCGGGCCGCGTCGCTTCTCCCACGTATTGGGCAACCTTGAGTTCCATCAGGCGGCCTTCCTCGGTGCATGGTCCGATCCAGTCCGCTTGGACCCAGGGTGCCCTGATTCCAGGGGGTTGTATCTGCCAGGGTCCGGGTCGCTATCGTCTCCGGGTCATGATAGCCCCATGACCCAGCCCGGAAGAACCACCCCGGGTGCGGTCCATGAGCGCTTTCGGCCAGGCGAGCGGTAGGCCGAACTGCGGCAAGGTGCGGGAGCCACCGACACCCCGGCCGACTGCCCGCTTGCCCGTCCGTCCTGAGCGTAGCGGCGCGCAGCGCCGCGGAGTCGAAGGACGAGCGGTGACGGGGCGCGAAGGTCCCTTCGCGATCAGGGCTTCGCGTCGTACCGGTACGCCTGCGCCTGGTAGAGGCAGATCGTGTTCCGGCCGGCGCGCTTCGCCTGGTACAGCGCCTCGTCGGCGAACCGGAGGAGCAGCTCGGGCGAGGTGATGTCCTTCGACGGGTAGAAGGCGATGCCGAGCGAGGCGGTGACGTGTACGACGCCGCCGTCGGGCAGGCCGTGCTCCTTCGTGGCGAGCCCCTTCCACACCCGCTCCGCCACCGAGAGCGCGCCCTGGAGGTGGGTCTTCGGCAGGATGACCGCGAACTCCTCGCCCCCGTACCGGGCGCAGATGTCCGGGTCGCGCGTCGAGGTGCGGATCTGGTGTGCGGCGCCCGCGAGGACGACGTCGCCGAACGGGTGACCGTAGCGGTCGTTCACCTGCTTGAAGTGATCGAGGTCGATCATGATGAGCGACACGGGATCGGTGTATCGCTGCGCCCGGCGAAACTCCTCCTGGAGCCGCTCGTCGAAGGCGCGCCGGTTCTTGAGGCCGGTGAGCTCGTCGGTGATCGCCTGCTCCGCGAGCTTCTGCTGCGTGCGGCGGAGCTGATCCTGCAGGTTCTTGATGCGGATCATGGCCGCACAGCGGGCCAGGATCTCCGCCTCGGCGAACGGCTTGGCGAGGAAGTCGTCGGCGCCGATGCGCAGGCCGGTCACCTTGGAGTCGAGATCCGACTTCACGGACAGGATGATGACCGGGATGAACTGGTCCTCCGGGCGCGCCTTCACGATCCGGAGCACCTCGAGCCCGTCCATGTCCGGGAGGATCATGTCGAGCAGGACGAGATCGGGCGGCTCGGACAGCACCTTGCGGATGGCGTCCTTGCCGTCGCCGGCGGTCCGGACCTCGTACCCCTCGCGCTCGAGCACCTGGACGAGCCAGTCCAGCTGCGTCCGCGAGTCGTCCACCACCAGGATCTTGGCGCGCTCGGCCACCGTCCCGGAACATAGCCCGGAACCGGCGAGGGCGAGAATGCGGCCGGCCGGACCCGGGCGGCCGCGCCCCTCCCCCCACATCCGGAGCCGGTGGTCGTACGGGGGCGGCGCCCCCGCCGCCCCTCCTCCGCGCTTCGCGCGGGGCCCCCACTCCACTTATAAGCAGCGACCGTGACCGACCCCGACCGCGCGCGTCCCGCGCAGCAGGCACACGTCCTCTCCGCTGCCCTCGACCGCGCCCGGCAGGCGGCGCCGCGCGGCGTCGCGGTGTTCGACCTCGACTCCACCCTCATCGACAACCGCCCGCGGCAAGCCCGGATCCTCCAGGACTACGGCCGGACGGCCGGCGTGCCCGAGCTGCTCGACGCCCGGCCGGAGCACTGGAAGGGCTGGTCGCTCACCGACGCGCTGCGGGCGCTCGGGCTTCCGCCGGCGGAGATCGAGCGGCACGCCGGCCCGGCGCGCGCCTTCTGGCGCGAGTGGTTCTTCACCAGCGCGTACTGCCGGCTCGACGTGCCCGTCCCCGGCGCCCCGGAGTACGTGCGCGAGCTCCTCCGCGCGGGCGCGACCGTCGCGTACGTGAGCGGCCGGCCGGAGGGCATGGTGGACGGCACCCGCGAGACCTTCCGCGTCCACGGCTTCCCGCTGCCCGACGGCGCGCGGGTCCACCTGCACCTGAAGCCCCGGCGCGAGCTGCACGACGACGACTGGAAGCTCGAGGCCATCACCCACGTGAACCGCCTCGGCCCGGCCGTGCTCGCCTTCGACAACGAGCCGGCGCACGTGAACGGCTACGCGGAGGCCTGGCCGGAGGCGATGGTGGTCCACCTCGATCGCGATCACTCGGACCGGCCCGTGGAGGTGCGGGCGGGGATCCCGAAGGTCGTGGACTTCGTGCGCGGGTGAGCGACCCCCGCCTCGGAGCGCCCCGTGTCGCGCTCCGAGGCAGGGATCCGGCGGCCCGGACCGGCGCCGCCTCCGCACGCCCGCCCCCGTCAGAATGCGAGCCTGAGCTCGAGCCGCGGGGCGAGGAAGACGTTCGCGGCGAGCTCGTGACCATCCAAGGTCTCGCCCGAGACCTTCGTCCTGATCTTCTGCCACGTGACCCCGGCGACCGACGTCGCGACCCGTACGCTCAGTCCTTCCGTGAGCTCCCGGTCGACCGCGAAGCCCACGTCTCCGCCGACGTACAAGGCGGAGTCCTCCTGCTCCGTGAGCGCCGAGCCGGTGCGGAGCTGTTCGTAGTACCCGCCCTGGACCGTGGCGAGCACGGAGAAGTCCACCACGGCCCCGGGGCGCGTGACGACGCGGCGGAGGCCCAGGTCGAGCGCGAGCCGCCGGTACTCTTGCCGGGACTTCTCCCCGCCGCCGGGGGAGTCCTGCTCCCTTTCGCTGATCGTGCCGACCAGCCCGAGGACCAGCCAGCTCGCGTCGGAGAGCCGCCGCTCCAGCGAGGCGTAGCCGGACGGGCCCGAGCCGCCGAGGAGCCCGCCAGGGGTGCCGGAGCCGTACAGGTAGATGTAGGTGGTGGAGATGCCGGCGCCCAGCGACCACCGGGGCGGCGAGGAGTCGTCCTCGGCGAGGACGGCGACGGGGGACGACACGAGCAGCAGGGCAAGGAGAACGCGCATGATGAGACCTCCTGCGCACCCGCACTGCAACCGCTGGGCCGCGGCTCCCCTGCTCGGCGCAGCCCAGTGATCACGAGGGTGTGCGGGCGGGGGCCTTGCGCGCGCGCAGCCTGCACTGACAGGCGGGCATACGAAGGCCGAGGGCGGCGTGGCGCGAGGACAAACTGGCAAACCGGCGGGCGGACCTCACCTGTGCGTGAGGGCCCACGAGATCGCGAGCACGCGGTCGCAGCGCTCGAGCACCGGCTCGATCGCGTCCGGAGCGACGTACCCGAACGCCTCCGCGACGCGCAGCGCGGCGACGACCTCCTCGGCGCTGCCTGCGGCGACACGCCAGAGGTGGAGCCGATCCCGGCCCTGCCGGCGACGTCCTTCCTGAAGGTTCAGCGCGACGGAGGCAGCCGCACGCCGGAGCTGGCGGGCGAGATCGGGATCGTGCTGGGAGATGGTGGCGAGAGGACGGACGAGATGACGGATCGCCTCGAGGACGAGATCGAAGGCTTGAAAGGCCATGATGGGCGACTCCTTTCGGCTGGGGTTCGCCCCTCTCGGCGCAGGTCCCGTGACAGCCCGAGTGAGATCGACCACGAAGAACGTGGGCTGGCGCGGGACGTGCGCCGTCCCAGGCAACCCCAGCCGAAAGGAGGCGCCAGCACGCGAAGCGTCGCCG
>JAEYOU010000509.1 GCA_023411405.1 Pseudomonadota bacterium
GCCGACGCCGAGGCCGAGCTGCGCGCGCGCAGCGAGCGGACCCCCGAGGCGGTCGCGCTGCGGAACGGCCTCGCCGAGGCGCTCCTCGTGCAGGGCCGGCTCGACGACGCCGAGGACGCCGCGCGCCGCGCGCTCAAGATCGAGGAGAAGAACGTCCCCGCGATGGTGAACCTCGCCACCGTCTACGCCCGCAAGAAGCGGTTCGAGCTCGCGAAGATGGTGCTCGAGAACGCGCGGCAGCTCGACGAGCGCGACGCGACGCTCTGGAACCGGCTCGGGTTCGTCACGCTGTCGCTCGGCGACCGGATCCAGGCGCTGGAGTGCTTCCGGACCGCGGCCGCCCTCCGCCCCGACTACCCCGAGGCCCACGCCAACTACGGGACGCTGCTCGCGGACGCGGAGGACTACGCGACCGCCGCCGTCGAGCTGGAGCTCGCGGTGAAGTACGCTCCTGGCAACGCGCGCGCCTGGATGAACCTCGGGAACGCGTACCGGGGGCTGAAGGAGTTCGCGAAGGCCGAGGAGGCCTACGGGCGCGCGCTGGAGCTCGATCCGGCGCTCGCCGACGCGCGCTACAACCTCGCGATCCTGTACCTCGACGGCGAGCGGCCGGGCCTCCCGGCGCTCCAGCGGCTCGAGCAGGGCGTCGCGCACCTCGAGGCGTACGAGAAGGCCGGCGGGGTGGACCCGCGGCTCGCCGCGTACCGCAAGGACGCGGCGCGCTCGATCGAGCGGGAGAAGAAGCGGCTCGAGCGCGAGGAGAAGGATCGGCTCCGCCGGGAGGCGGAGGCACGGAAGAAGGCGGAGGAGGAGGCGAAGGCGGTCGTCGTGCCCGCGGTCGCGCCCGCGCCGGCGGACGCGCCGCCGAGCCCGGACGTATCGCCCGCACCGCCCGCTCCGCCCGACGCGAAGGGAGGCGGGTGATGAGCTCCGGGTGCGGAAAGGAGCGATACATGCGCAAGCTCCGCAAGTTCCGGCTGCTTGTGGCGCTCTCCGCCGCCGTGCTAACCATCGGTGTGGCCTCGCCGGCCGCCGCGCAGTCGAAGCCGCCGCCGGCCCGGAGCGCCAAGGATTCCCAGGCGAAGCCCGGGGGTGACAGGAAGCCGGGACAGCGGAAGGTGGTCCGGCTCGAGGAGATGCGGGTCGAGGGTCGGGTGCAGAAGCCCCAGGCGCTGTTCCTGATGCCACGGGCGAACGTGAGCTCCGGCGAGCAAGCTCGCTCCGAGTCGTTCCTCGGCAAGACCCAGGACGCGGTGGCGAAGGATCCGTTCTAGAGGGTTCCGTCGGAGGCAGGCAAGCGCGATGGCGGCTCAGCAAAAGGTCCTCCGCGTCGGCGTGATCCGCAACGGCAAGATCGTGGAGGAGCGGATCCTCCCCGCGCGCCAGCCCGTCACCGTCGGCACCGGGTCCAGGAACACCATCGTGGTCGCGGAGGCGGCCCTGCCGGTCTCGGTGCCGCTGTTCGACTGGCGCGGCGAGCGGTACCTGCTCGCGTTCGGGCCGGACGCCCAGGGGCGGATCGAGGGGCCGCAGGGGTCGGCCGACCTCACCGCCCTGGTCGCGCAGGGGCTCGCCGCCAAGCAGGGCGGGGGGTACCTCGTCCCCATCCGCGAGGACCAGCGCGGGAAGCTCGTGCTCGGCGAGGTGAGCGTCCTCTGGCAGTTCGTGACGCCCGCGCCCGAGGCGCCGCAGCCGGCCATCCAGAGCTTCAGCAAGGGCAGCCACTTCCAGAGCATGGACCGGCTGTTCGTGACCGTGCTCGCGCTCTCGCTCGCGCTGCACTTCGTGTTCACCGGCTGGATGCTCGCGAAGGAGATCGAGGTGCGCGAGGTCACGCTCGAGGAGATCCCGGATCGCTACGCCCGGATGATCATCCCGGAGCGGAAGGTCGAGCCGCCGAAGGTCACCGAGAAGCCGGACGCCGCGGGCGAGGTCAAGGTCGCCGAGGGCGCCGAGGCGAAGAAGGAGCCCGACAAGAAGCGCGGCGATCCGGGGCCGGACAGCCCCGAGAAGAAGGCGGCTCGCGCGGCGGCGGCGGCGAAGGCGGTCCAGTCGAAGGGCATCCTGAAGGTGCTCGGCTCGCTCGGCCCCGGCGCGAGCGGCCGGACCGCGGTGGCCGACGTGTTCGGGCAGGGCGGCGGGAACAGCACCGTCGCCGAGGCGCTCGCCGGCGCAGGCGGCGTGGCGATCGCCACCGCCGACACCGCGGGGGTGGGCCAGCGGAAGGGCGGCGGGCAGGGCGGAGCAGCCGGCATCGGCGATCTCGCGACGTCCGGCGGCGGCGGCAGCAAGGTCGGGTACGGCGCGAAGGCCGAGGCGAAGGTCACGGGCTCGGTGGCCCAGGAGGCGGCCGAGGTGGACTCCTCGGACATCGACCAGGCGAAGCTCGGCGCCTTCGTGCGTGCGCGGCGCGGCGCGGTCATCGCCTGCTACGAGAACATGTTGAAGCGGAACCCCTCCCTCAAGGGCCGGTTGCGGGTCCGGTTCACGATCCTGGAGACCGGCTCGGTGCAGGACGTCACCGCGGTCGAGAACTCGCTCGGGCCCGAGGTCGCGGCCTGCGTCATCAACATCATGCGTGGCTGGCGGACGCCGTTCCGGCCGGCAGGCGGCGGCACCGTCGAGATCCCGTTCAACTTCGCGCCCGGAGGGTAACCGCATGCGAGCAGTCTCGCTCAGGGAACTCCGGGAGCTGCTCCAGGGCCAGCCGTTCCTCGCGTGGTGGAAGGAGTACGAGGCCGCCGTCCGGACCGCGGGCGAGGCGCGCGCGCGGCAGGAGCACCTGGCGGAGGCGCTGCGCATCGCGGAGCTCGAGGCGGAGGCCGGCCAGCGGCGCGCCATCGACGCGTTCTCCGAGGCGGGCGCGGCCGAGGAGGAGGCGGCCCGGATCGCCGGCGAGGCACAGGCGCACGAGGTCCGCGCGCTGGAGCAGGTCGGCCGCTTCGAGGAGCAGCGCTTCCGGACCTCGGACCTCTGGTACCGGCTCGGTGGCGCGGAGCGCGAGGTCGAGGTCCGGCGCGAGGCGCTCGCGAACCCGAAGGGCGCCGGCGCGGAGGCCGAGCGCGCCCGCGCCCAGGCCGAGGCGGCGCTCCGGTCGGCGGAGAAGGTCCTGCGCACGCTGCGGGACGAGTACGCGCTGGAGTTCCGCAAGCGCGGCGCGCTGTGGGACGAGGTCGAGGCGGCCTGGGAGCGCAGCTTCGAGCGATCGCTCCTCGCGTCCGAGCACACCACCCGGGCCCGCCGCATCATGCGCGACTCCGAGGGGCTCTTCCGCGAGGCGGACGAGCGGCGGGTCCGCGCGAAGGAGCTCCGCGACGAGGCCGCCGCCGCGGCGCGCGCCGTCGACGAGG
>JAEYOU010000521.1 GCA_023411405.1 Pseudomonadota bacterium
TTCGTGAACCCCGGCAAGCTCGGCGCGCAGCCCGCCTTCGCGCGGCCCGGGACGATGGAGGAGGTGGAGGCGCTCGACGCCCTCGCCCGCGTGCGGGTGGTGACCCTCGCGCCCGAGCTGCCCGGCCACCTCGCGCTCGTCGGCGCGCTGACGCGGGCCGGCGTGACCGTTCAGCTCGGCCACACGCTCGCCACGTACGACGAGGCCGCCGCCGCGCTCGAGGCCGGCGCGCGCGGGTTCACGCACCTCTTCAACGCCATGAGCGGCCTCGACCACCGCGCCCCCGGCGCCGTCGCCGCCGCGCTCGCGCTCGCGACGCACGCCGAGGTGATCCCCGACCTCGTCCACGTGCACGAGGGCCCCCTCCGGACCGCGCTCCGCGCCATCCCGCGGCTGCACTGCGTCACCGACGCGTGCGCCGCCGCCGGGATGCCCGACGGCCCGCGGACCATCTTCGGCCGCCCCGCCGTGAAGGAGGCCGGCGCCGTGCGGCTCGAGGGCGGCACGCTCGCCGGGAGCGCGCTCACGATGGAGCAGGCCCTCCGGAACCTCGTCGCGCTCGGCCTGCCCCTCGCCGAGGCCTCCCGCCGCGTGTCGACGCACGCCGCCGACTACCTCGGCATCCTCGACCGCGGCCGGATCGCCCCCGGCGCATGGGCCGACCTCGTCGTGCTCTCGCCCGCGCTCGAGCTGCTCGAGGTGTACGTGGAAGGCGAGCGGATCGCCGCGCGGTAGACCTCTCCCGCTCGCCCTCCAGGTCGAGGGAGGGGGCTCGAAGGGCGAGCCAGCACGGGGTGGGAGAGGTGATGCTGCCGCCCCTCGTTGCCTGTTCCTGAGCGAACCCGCTTCACATCCGGGGGGAGGGAAGAGGAAGCGAGCCCGCCGTTGGAATCTCCAAACCGCAGCGCGCGGCGTCGGGGAGGCCAGACAACCGAGGGACGGCATGCATCGCCGCTGAGATGTGTAGCCTCTGTCGCAGGGTCAACCGGTCGCCTCCCTCCCGGTACGCGCAGCAGGCAGTTCTGTTGGGTGCACCCCACCGCTCGCCCCTGACAGCACTTCCCTCGCGCGCGGCGACGACACGCTCACCCCGCCGGTCCTCTCCGCCCTTGATCCCCGTCCCGCGGTGCCGTATATGGGCGGACTCCGGTCGGCAGCCACGGAAGGGCTCCCGCACGGAAGTAGACGGAACGAGGACGGATTCGGAGGAGTGGCCGAGCGGCCTAAGGCGGCGGTCTTGAAAACCGCTGAGGGTGCAAGCCCTCCGAAGGTTCGAATCCTTCCTCCTCCGCCAGGAACGAGAAGGAAGAGGGTTTACGGAAAGGTGGCCGAGAGGCCGAAGGCGCTGGTTTGCTAAACCAGTATACGGGGTGACCTGTATCGCGGGTTCGAATCCCGCCCTTTCCGCCAGTACCTGAGTTGGCAGGAAGCGCGAGCAGCGGCAGGCAGTGACCCGTTCGCCCTGAGCCCTTCGACAAGCTCAGGGTAAACGGAGTCGAAGCGCGACGGATGCAGCACCACAAGTGAATAGCAGCCTGCGCCCTTAGCTCAGTTGGATAGAGCGTCGGACTACGAATCCGAAGGCCAGAGGTTCAAATCCTCTAGGGCGCGCTCGAAACACCCAGGCCTCACCGGTACTTGCCGGTGAGGTCTTCGTGTTTCTGGGCGTGCCCCGCGCCTCCGTGTCCATTTCGTGCCTAAGCCCTTCGGTCGAGGCCGGGGCGGCGCCTCGACTCCTCTTGACGCACCCGGTCGATCTGCTCGACGGCCGCCTTGAGGTCGTTCTCGTCGATGATGTTGTAGCGGTCGAAGACGCTGCGGGTGCGGTGCCCCGACAGCTTCATCACGACCGACTCCGGGACTCCACGCCGGCGCGCGTTTGTGACGAAGGAGCGCCGCAGGTCGTGGAACCAGATCCCCTCGTACCCCGCCCGCGCGCAGGACCGCCGGAGCATCTTGTTCAGCTCGCTCCAGGGCTCGTTCGTGTCGGGGTTGAGGAACACGTACGGTGAGTTCAGGTGACGGGGCACCTGCCGGAGGATCTCCTTCGCACGTGACGTGAGGTAGACCACCCTCGCCTCGTTCGTCTTCGTCTCCTTCGCCGAGAGCCGGATGCAGCCCGCGGTCAGGTCGATCTGCTCCCAGCGGAGGAAGCGGACCTCCGTCTTGCGGAGCCCCGTCTCGTAGTCGAACTCGATGACCGGCGCGAAGGCGGGCGGGGCCGCCTCGAGGATCTTCTCGAGCATCTGGCCCCGGAGGACCATGTCGCGGGTGTTCGGCTCGTTGAGGAGCGGGACGCCCGAGATCGGGTTCCGGACGAGAACGCCGCACTCGATCGCGTAGTTGATGCAGCGCTTGAGCAGCGCGACCTCGCGGTCGATGGTGCCCGGGGCCGGCGCTGCGCCCCGGCGCGTCGTCTCGCTGAACCGCTTCCGCCGATACTCCTCCACGTCCTTGCGCGTGAGCTTGGCAGCTCGGCGCTTCCCGAGGTGCTCGACCAGGTGGCGGGCCCGATCGACGTCGGACTGCCAGCTGTCGTTGTCCCGGCGGGTGATCGGCTCCCACGCCTTCCAGCAGTCCTCCACGGTGGTCGACGACTCGAGCTGCCGGTCGAAGAACCGGCCCTCGAAGGCGTCGATCTGGAGCTTCGCGAGGAGCATCTCGGCGTGCTGCTTCGTGGGGATCTTCTTCTGCCGGACGCGCTTCGACGTGCCGTTCGGCAGCTGGAGCCAGACGTCGATCGCGTACAGCGTCTGGCCGTCCTTCTCGTACTGCTTGACGCCCATGTAGGTCTCCTTGGCAGGCGGGCGTCGGGAGCGATCCTACTGCGGACCGCCGGGCTTGGCAGCACCCGGCGGTCCGCAGCAGCCGCTCACCGGCTCACGCCCAGCTTGGCGTCGATCTCGGACCGGCGGAACCGGAGCCTCCGCCCGAGGCGGTGGGCCGGCAGGTTGCCGCGGCGGACGTCCATGTAGACGGCGCGGACGCTCATTTTGAGATATCCCGCCACCTCGATCGGCGTCATCGCGTCCTCTTCCGCGTCCGGCCGCCTGGGCGTGGCGAGGCCCCCCAGGTGCCGGAGCGCGCGGACCTCGTCGTGCAACGCCCGGAGCTCGTCCCGGAGGACCGCGCACGGGTTTGCGACCTGGCCGCACTCGGCGCAGGGGACGCTCGGCGCCGGCGGCGCCCGGTACTCGAGGTCCGCCATGAGCGCGCACGCAGCGCAGCGCCAGGCGGCGTCGGGGATCGCGCTGACGCTACCCACCGGCGGGCTCCTCGGGCCTGGACGCCTGCTGCGCCGGCACCTCGGGCCGCTTCGACTCCGTCGCGACGGCCGGAGCGGTCGCCGACGTCGCGACCTCCGCGCTCGGGAGCGCGGCCAGCTCGGCCGGCGCACCGTCATCGACGCCGCCGCCGAGGAACGACGTGAGCGCCGGCGCGTTGTCGATCACCGCCGCCGCGACTTCCAGCATGGCGCAGGAGAGACCGCCCTTGTTCACGCGGCAAGCCTTCGCCGCCGTCCGGAGCTGCCGCGACGACTTCCTCAGGATCTCGTCGAGGTCGCTCGGCCCGGTGTTCTTCTTCGTGGTCATCTTTTGCCTCTCATTGGTTGGTGGCTTCATCGCCACCTGATCTATTCAAGCGTTACCTTCGAAGAAGGCAATAGGGCCTCGAGCAATGTGTGCAGGAGCGGGATGGGTTGAGCTCAACCCGATCCCACTACCCGTCTTCGCGGCGATGCCATGCCCGCCGGGCTTCAAGGATGGAGGCACCGGAGAATGGCGAGGGGATCCCCAGAGGCGTGTTCCCCGGACCACTCGTGAACATTCCCCCGCACAACTGGTGCGAGATCCCCACGCATCCAGAGCCGGGGATCCCCTCGCTAACCCATCGATTCCTCATGGGGAACATCTGGGGATCACGCACGAGCGCGCGCTCGGTGTTCCCCCGGCTCTCGATGCGTGCTCGACACGGGCGAGTGCGGTCGACCGCTACTCGACGCCACGCCGCGACGGACGGCTCACGAGTGCACGCGGCTGCACGGGAGCAGCGTTTCACCCGCGATCATGCTCTGGCGCGCGCCGCGCCCCTGCAGGGGAACTCTCGGGGAACCCGAAGTTTACTCGCAGAATCGGGGAATTGCTTTCGAGAACCGGTCTTCACTTGCGCGGAGGTGACGCAACCTCCGGATTCCATGCAGGGAAACCCGCACACAGTCGCTATGCCGGTGCGTCGTCACGGTCGATCTTGAGCTTCTCCTCCTCGACCGTCAGCAGGATCGCCCACCCCGTATCGATCCACCGCGTGGACGCCTGCGGAGTTCCCTCGAGGTACCGGACAACGTTCACGCGAGCTTCGTCAAGGACACCGCCGCTCGCGGCGACGGCGTGCCGCGCGACCAGCACCCACGCGATGTCGAGCAGGGACACCGTTCGCTCGCGGAACCCGCGCCCGGCCCCGTCGATCCGGACACCGCCCTGCTCGGCTAGCCCCGCCACCCGGCGAGCCGTTCGCCGATCCGAGAGAGCAGCGGCGCTTCGGCCGGTACCTCTGGTAAACTCAAGCGGGCTGAAGGGCGCAGTTAAGTGCGCGTAACCACTCAAGCTGGGGAGCGACGACAGCGCGGCCCCTGGAGGGGAGTATCAGGGTGGACCTCGATCGGCTGCTCAAGCTGCGCCTGCTCGTGGCGCGCTTCGGCGAAATGGACCTGGCCAGGTGGTGGAACACGAAGGGCCAGCTCGGACGCCTGGGTGCCGCCGCCCTCCGACGTGGCTTCCCCCGCACGCACCGGTTCGCCCAAGCGCGATCCGTGTTCGCGGTTGCCGCGCATCGATGCGCCGAGGTCTTTGATCCCCCCGGCAGCGTCACGCTCTGGCGACTTCCAGAGACAGTGGAGGAGGAGTTCGAAGCACGATGGGAGCACTGGCTCGACAACGCCGGGGAGTGGACCCCCTTCTTCGAGAGACTCGAGTCGCTGTCTGGCACCGACCTCACCGCCACCCTGCGCTCGTTCGAGGTCGTGAACGAGCCCGACCTCGATGCCTACTCCCGCCTTCGTCGCTCAGCTGAGGGGCGGGCCGTTCCGCTCCCCGGACCGTTCGGTGAGAGCGACGCCGACGTCGCCCTGTTGGCTCTGGGGTTCGCCCGCGGCGAGCCCGGCGCCCTCGCTGTTCCGTACGCGCCGAAGGCGGACCGGTGAAGCCGTCCTCGCGCTCGAACGTCGCGTCGTCCTTCACCGTCGTGAAGGGTGCGATGATCGATGAGACCTACGCCACCTTCGCTGCGTGGGACTTCGAGCGTTCGAAGCGCGAGAACCTCGACCGCCTGCGCGAGGAGAACTTCATCGGCGCCAGCAGCGCCACGTGGCTGCGCGACGTCGCCAAGGTACTCAATCGCCGCTTCGATCCCGCCGGCCGCGACCGCCCGCTCGTCGTCCTCGCGAAGCACGGCCTGTCCGTCGAGGAGTGGAAGCCTCTTCTTCTCTGGCATATGACGCGCGACGAGTTCCTCGTCCGCGACTTTCTCGAGTCCTGGCTGTTCGTCGCCTACGACGCCGGCGTCTTCCGCGTCCACACTGACGATGTCGAGAAGTACCTCGGCAACATCGGTAAGCGAGGCGGCACCACCGAGCACGAGTGGTCCGAGCAGACCACCAAGCGCGTGTCGGCGGGCCTGCTGAAGATCGCCGTCGACTTCGGCCTCCTGCGCGGCTCGATCGCCAAGGAGTTTGTCTCGTTCCACTTGCCCGAGCGCAGCTTCATCTACCTGCTCCACGCGATGCGCGACGAGAAGCTGAGCCCGTCGAAGCTCGTTGCCTCCCCCGAGTGGCGCCTGTTCCTGATGCGCCCCGCCGACGTCGAGCGCGAACTGCTGCGGCTCCACCAGTACCGCAAGCTTGAATACCAGGTCGCTGGCAGCCTGGTGCAGCTCTCACTGCCCTGCGCGAGCACCTGCGAGTACGCCGAGAGGATGGTGGCATGACCGACCTCGAACACCGCCTGAAGCAGGACCTCGAGCCCGTCCTCGAAATGCCCGATCCCCGGCAGCGCATCAGCGCGTACCACGACATGCCCTACGCGCTATTCCGCTACGACCCGGAGGACGAGTTCACCCTACGGCATCAGGTGACGATGCTCGAGACGCGGCTTGAACAGAAGGGCAAGCTCGTTCGCCGCATCTCGCTGGCCGAGTGCCTCGACGCCGCGATGCGCCTGCAGCGCCCACTGCCCGAGTGGTTCGCGGTCGAGCGCGAACTTGGGACCGAAGCTATCGTCGAGACCGTCCACGCGGTGCTCTCCGGAGGCGAATCGCCGCTCGTGGACCTCGTCGCGTCGCAGCTCCCGAGCGAGGGGGACCCGTTTCACGACATCGTGTTCATCCTTCGCACCGGCGCGCTCTTCCCTGTGTACCGCACCTTCTCGCTGCTCGAGCAGCTCAAAGGGCGCGTCCACGTGCCGACCGTTCTCTTCTACCCCGGCGACCTCGATGGCGCGGCAGGACTGCGTTTCATGGGCGTGCTCGACGCGGAGCACAATTACCGCCCGAAAATCTTCTGAGGAATACCGACGATGACGACGACGCCGATCAAGACCCTCTTCGCCAACGACATCCATCGTCGCATCGAAGAAGTCATCAAGGTTGACCAGACGGACGAAGAGATCATCCGCGACGAAATCAACGAGTACGTCGTCACGGACGCCATCCGCACCCACTACACCGGCATCTTCGAGGCGTACCGCGAGGCGCCGAACAAGCCGACCGACGGCGTCTCGATCTGGGTCTCGGGCTTCTTCGGCTCCGGTAAGTCCAGCTTCGCCAAGATGCTCGGTCTCTCCGTCGCGAATCGCACCGTCATGGGCGAGTCGGTCGCCGAGTGCTTCGCCGAGCGCACCGGCGACAAGAGACTCCAGGTCCTGCTCAAGGCCATCAACGAAAGAGTCCCGACTCACGCGGTCGTCTTCGACGTCTCGACGGACCGAGGCATCCGCAGCGGCAACCAGACGCTCACGGAGATCATGTACGGCCTCTTCCTTCAGAGCCTCGGATACGCGAAGGATCTCGACCTCTCGGAGATGGAGATCGGCCTCGAGGAGAAGGGCTCGCTCGGCACGTTCGAGAACGAGTACGAGCGCCTGTTCAAGAAGGAGTGGTCCAGCGAGAAGAGCAAGGTCGCGTTCGCGCTATCAGAGGCGAGCCGTGTGCTCCACAGCCTAGACCCCGACACGTACCCGGCCGCCGACTCGTGGGTCAAAGCCGTCAAGAACAAGGCAGACATCACACCCGGGAAGCTTGCCCAGCGCGCGGGCGAGCTGATGAAGCGACGCAAGCCGGGCTTCTCGCTCATGTTCGTGGTCGACGAGGTCGGCCAGTTCGTCGCCCGCGACGTCCAGAAGATGCTCGACCTGCAGGCCATCGTGCAGCAGCTCGGCGTGAAGGGACGCGGCAAGCACTGGGTCGTCGTCACGTCACAGGAGAAGCTCGGCGAGATCGTCTCCGGCCTCGACGACAAGAAGATCGAGCTAGCTCGCTTGATGGACCGATTCCCGTTGCAGGTTCACCTGGAGCCGAGCGACATCTCCGAAGTCACAAGCCGCCGCGTTCTCGCGAAGAACGCCAACGCGCAGACCGCGCTGGGGAAGCTCTTCGACGAGCATCGGGGACGGCTCACGGAGCACACGCGGCTCACGGCTGACATCAAGCTCCCCGAAGTGACGCGCGAGGCGTTCATCGACCTCTATCCGCTGCTCCCTTACCAGATCGACCTCATCATCCAGGTCGTCTCGGGCCTGCGCACGCAGGGCGGCGTCAGCAAACACGTCGGTGGTGCCAACCGCACCATCATCAAGCTCGCGCAGCAGCTTCTCATCAACCCGGCGGTCAACCTCGCCGATGGCGTCGTCGGCGACCTCGTGCGGCTCGATCACGTCTACGACCTCGTCGAGGGCAACATCGGCTCCGAGGTGCGCGCGAAGATCGCAGCCATCTCGAAGGTGGTCGACCATCCGTTGGCGCGGGCGGTGGCGAAGGTGATCTGCCTGCTCCAGTACGTGAAGAGCGTCCACCGTAGCGCAGAGAACATCGCAGCGGCCCTGCACGGCCAAGTCGGAGGTGACTCGCAGCTCCCCTCGGTTAAGGAGGCTCTCCGCGCGCTCGAGGCCGCCCACCAGGTTCGCCTCGGTGACGACGGCTACCGCATCCCCACTCCCGCCGAGGACGATTGGGAGCGCCTGCGCAACGGCATCAGCCCGAAGCCGGGTGACTCGCACCGGCTTAACCAGGAAGCGCTCTCGGGCTTCTGGCAGCCACAGCCCTCCCACACGCTCTTCGACACCAAGACCTTTAAGGCGGGCCTCGCCATCCACGGCCGCGAGCTCATAGCGGGCGACATGATGTTCCAGGTCTACCTTGAGGAGGACGGGAAGGCCTTCGACGCCCTCGCCGCCGAGCTGCGCACGCGCAGCCAGCAGGAGCGCAAGCACGTCTTCTGGGCCATCGCGCTCACCGACTCCATTGCGCGCGAGACCATCGAGCTCTTCCGATCGAAGGAGATGCTCTCGCGCAAGGAGCGCGAGACCAAGGGTGAGGATACGCCCGCCCTCATCGCCGAGGAGCGCGTTCGCCTGCGCCGTCACGGCGAGGAGCTGCGTCGCCTGCTCAAGGCGGCGGCGCTCTCGGGCCGCATCTACTTCCGGGGGAACGACCGAAGCCCCAGCGACCGCGCCGTCGACGTGGGCAAGACGGCCGCCGAGGTGCTCGGCACCGTGCTGCCCGAAGTATTCGAACGCTTCAAGGAAGCCGCCGCCAAGGCGACGGACGTGAAGAAGGGCACCGATGCGCTCTTCACAGCCGAGAACCTTCAGGGCCTGCCGAGCGTATTCGGCAGCATCGGTCTGCTTCGAGACGAGAAGGGCAAGACCGTCTTCCGCACTGAGAGCGGGCCGCTGAAGGAGCTGCTCGACCGCATCGAGGAGCGCGCCAACTATGGCGACACCGCGAGCGGTCGCTACCTCACGGATGAGTTCGCCAAGGAGCCGTTCGGCTGGGACTTCGAAGCGGTGCGCCTGCTCGTTCTGTCGCTGCTCCGCGCCGGCAAGATCGAGGCGACCAGCAAGGGACAGACGTTCGACACCGTCACCGGCGTTGAGGCGCGCGATACCTTTTCAAACAACAACCTGTTCCGCCAGGCGTCGTTCCGCCCTAAGAAGGGCATCGAGTTCGAGGAGCTGGTGAAGGCCTCCGAGGCCTTCAAGGACACCTTCGGCAGCGAGGTGAGGGAGCTGAACGCCGGCGCGATTGTCGCCGAGCTGCGCAAAGAGGTCGCGCGGAACGAGGACACCGTCTCCTCGGCACTCAGCACGCTCACCACGCATCGCCTGCCGGGCGGCGCAGTGCTCGACGGCGCCATAGGCCAGATGAAGGCCATCCTCCGGGGGTCGGAGGACAACGCCATCGCGACTTTCAACACGAGCCACCGCGTCATTAAGGACGCCATCAAGCGCGCCGTCGAGCTTGAGCAGGTGCTTAGCGAGACGCGCCTCCACGACCTCGAGCGCGCCCGTAAGGCGCAGGGCGGGCTGTGGACCTTCCTCAGCCAGGAAGCCGATATCACCGACGACCTGCGCACGCGCGCGACTGAGCTCGAGGACCTCCTGCAGCGCGAGACGTTCTTCAAGGAGCTGCCCGCCATCGAGCAACACACGAAGGCGCTGGAGATCGAGTACCAGAAGCGCTTCAATGAGGCGCTCGACGCCCGCGTCGCTACATACAGCAATGCATTCGAGAAACTGGTGAGGACGGGTGGCTGGACGGCCATCGACGACGAGCAGCGGCGTCGCCTCGCCGAGCCTTTCGAGCGCGGGAAGGAACGCGACGAAGGCCGCGTGCCGATCCCGCAGCTCCGCGCCGACCGCGACGCCTGCGCCGGCCGCCTGAGCACCGCCATCGCCGAGCTGCGCCGAATCATCGACGGCGAGCGCGTCGTGACGCTCAGCGTCGGCAGCTACTTCGCCGAGGGGATTGAAACCGAAGAGCAGCTCGAAGCGGCGCTCGATGGCATTCGCGAGGAGTGCTCGAAGCTCATCGGCGCAGGCAAGAAGGTCATCGTCCAGTAGGGCATGTCATGACGATCTCGGAACCCACGATTGCAGAGGCTGTCGCGCGCTACCAGCGCGAGTACGACAGGTATCTCAAGCTCTGCTCCCGAGTGGCGGACATCTGTCGCTACGAAGTCGTCGAAGCAAACGCGATTCGTGCCCACGTGACCTTCCGGGCCAAGGGCCACAAGAGCCTCGAGACGAAGCTCCGCAAGTTCGCACAGACCGGGAAGAAGACGATGGCTACTGCCGACTCAGTCTTCGACCAGGTGCGCGACCTCGCCGCAGTCCGGGTTGCCACCTACGTGCAGACCGACGAGCGCAAGGTGACTGAGGCCATCGTAAAGCGGTTTGCGGGGAGCAATGGGGGTGCAGTCGGCATCGACTTGAAGGACAAGCACGCTTCTAACCCGCAGAACTTCTACAGAGCGACCCATCTCGAAGTCTATCTGCCGAGCCAGGATCTCGTCGGCACCTACTCGAACGTCGCTGGGGTGCCGTGTGAGATCCAGGTATGCAGCATGATGGCGCACGTCTGGAACGAGATCGAACACGACATTGGTTACAAGCCCACCGGGGAGCTCTCGGAGCTGGAGAAGTCGACGCTCGTGAATATCGGGCACCTCACTCGCTCCGGCGACGGAATGATCAGTCAGCTTCTCGCCGCAACAGATACGCGGAACGCCGAGCAGACGGCGGCGTTCTCCGACGTATACGACTTCGTTGCCCGTGCCCGTCGCTGGTTTCCGTCCGTGGACTTCGCCACCAATGCGGGCCCTTTGTTCGAGGAACTTCAGCTCCTTCGCCTGAACACCCCCGGCGGGCTTCAGAAGCAACTTGGTGAACTCTCCAGCGTAGCCGAACGCTCGCTAGCGGCACTCCAAGCGCTCAGCGCTTCACTGCATCAACGGGGAGATACCCGATATGTGCTCGAGGAGAACTCGGCTGACCGGCTGCTCGTTCTGCTGCTCCCGAAGGTCGCCCAGCACATCGTCAGCAATCATCCGACGGGGCGAGGTGTGGGAGGGCCGACTCGCATTAGCTGGTTCGCTGCCCGGCACCTCGAGATAGCCGCGCCTGCCCCCAGCCCACAGGCTTCGGAGAGGGTACAGTGAACAAGGACGCACGCAACGCCATCGAACGCGCCACCCAGAAGGCGCGGAAGCTCCTCGAGCACGACTTCGCCGCCCAGCTCGAGGGCGACTTCGACGTGCATCGGGACGGCGAGGTGGCCGCCAAGGCGGGCGAACACCTCTCGGACCGCCAGGCGTTCGCGCGCGAGCGTATCGTCGCCGCCATCGAGCACAAGCGCGCCGCCGGGATGAGCGCCGCCGGCGCCGCCCGCGACTACCTGCGCGATGCCGCCTTCACGACGATGAACCGCTTCGTCGCGCTCAAGATGCTCGAGGCCCGTGAGCTGGTGCAGGAGTGCATCACCAAGGGCGAGCAGTCCGGCGGCTACCGCGAGTTCTGCGGCATGGCGCCAGGCCTACCGGTCTTGCCTGAAAGCGCGGGTTACCGGCTCTACATTGAGTCGATCTTCGACGAGCTCTCGACCGAGGTGAAAGTCCTTTTCGACCGGCGCGACCCGTCTAGCGTGCTATGGCCCAAGCGCGCGACCTTCGAGCAGCTCCTCGAGATTCTGAACGCCACCGAGCTCGCGGGCGTGTGGGGCGAGGACGAGACCATCGGCTGGGTCTACCAGTTCTTCAACGGTCAGGACGAGCGCCGGAAGCTGCGCGAGGAGAGCCCGGCCCCTCGCAACAGCCGCGAGCTGGCCGTGCGCAACCAATTCTTCACGCCACGCTACGTGGTGCAGTTCCTCACCGACAACACCCTCGGCCGCATCTGGTACGAGATGCGCGACACCAATACGGCGCTCTCGGACAAGTGCGAGTACATGGTGCGCAAGCCCGGGGAGGAGTTCGCGCCGCGCGCGAAGAAGGACCCGCGCGATCTCCGCGTGCTCGACCCAGCCTGCGGCAGCGGCCACTTCCTGCTCTACGCCTTCGATCTGCTGCTCGCGATCTACGAGGAAGCCTACACCGACCCGAAGTCCCCGAAGAGTGACGCGACGGGCAAAACGCTCGCGCAAGACTACCCGAACCTCGAGGCGCTAAAGAAGGCGGTGCCAGGCCTGGTGCTCGCGTACAACCTCCACGGCGTAGATATCGACCCGCGCTGCGCGCAGATCGCCCAGCTCGCCCTGTGGATGCGGGCACAGAAGGCCTATCGCGACTACGGCATCGGGCGCGGTGACCGCGCGCAGATCCGCCGCTCGAACATTGTCGTGGCCGAGCCGCTGGTCGCCGACGATCAAATCGCCAGGGAATTTGTGGCGAAGCTTGGCGACGCCGAGCTGGGGCGCGTGTTCACCTCGCTCGTCGCGTCCCTGAGCCTCGCGGGCGACCTCGGGCTACTGCTCCGCGTGGAGCAGCTCGTCGGGCCGCAGGCGAAACGGGGGCAGACCGGAGACCTGTTCGCGCCTCCCGAGGAGCGCATCAGCGCGGCTCTCGACCGGTTCGTGAGCGAGGAGGCCAGCGCGACCAACACGCGGCGGCGGCTCTTCGCAGACGACGCCGCGCACGGCGTGGCGCTCCTCACCGTGGCTGAAGAGAAGTTCGACACGGTACTAATGAACCCGCCGTTCGGCGCCGGGAGCCTGCGCGGCAAGAAGGACTTCGAGAGCGCATACCCCCGGACCAAGAATGACATCTACGCCGCCTTCGTGGAGCGGGGCATCGAGTTGCTCTCGCCCCGTGGTCGACTTGGCGCGATCACTTCTCGGACGGGCTTCTTCCTCACAAGCTTTCAGAAGTGGCGCGAGGAAGTTCTTCTCGAAAGCGCACCGCCCGCAGTGTTCGCGGACCTTGGGTTCGGAGTACTCGACAGCGCGATGGTCGAGACAGCTGCATACTGTCTGGAGGCACGCGCATGACCACGTTCTTCCGAGTACTTGATGTGCCTATCGACGATAAGGCTGACGCTCTACGGTCTGCCGTTCGAGGGAACTGCGAGTTGGTCGAAGTGGACCCCAGCGAGTTCCGTTCGGTCCCCGGGTCGCCTTTCGCCTACTGGACGAGTTCGAGCTTGCGGGCCCTATACGCTCGGAACGAGCCTTTTGAGTGCGCGCCGAGGATTGTTCGGCAGGGCGGTGTCACCGGTAACGACGCGCGGTTCTTGCGGGTTCACTGGGAAGTTCCCAGCTTCCGTGATCGCACGTCGTCCGAACGGTGGGTGCCTTTCGCAAAGGGGGGCAACGTCTCCCTGTGGTACTCGTCGTACCCGGTTGTCGTCCGTTGGGACGACCGCCGGACGACCTTTTTTGGCTACACAGGGCTTCTTCACCGCCCGAGCGAGAAGCCGTCTTCTGCGGACCACTACTTCAAACCCGCGCTAACGTGGCCGCTGCGCGCGGGGCGGTTTGCTCCTGTGCCGCTGCCGCGTGGGTGCGTCTTCAGCATTCGTGGGTACGCCATACTCGCGCCCGAGTCACAGCTCCTTGCGATCGCGTCTCTCTGCAACACTGCGGTGTTCGACTACCTGTTCAAGGTCGCGCTCGGTCGTTTTGGGTTTCCTGAGTTTGTGGTCGGAGTTCTCCAGAAGCTGCCGTTTCCAAGAGTTTCTGACCAAGACGCTGCGCATCTCGCGAAGCTCGGAGGACGAGCATGGCTGCTGCGACGACGCCTGGATACCGTGCGCGAGTGTTCACATGCATTCGTTCTCCCCGTTGGCTTGAATCAGAGGACCACCGGGCTCGACAGCCAGGGCATCGAGAACGAACTGGCATCGATCCAGATCGAAGTGAATGGCATCGGCCTCAACCTCTACGGAATTCAGGAGACCGATCGGCGTGCAATCGACTCGTTCTTGGCAAAGCCTGAGCGCTCGGAGGCTGGCGACGACGAACAGGGCATAGAACCGGAGGACGACGAACAGGGTTCGGATGACGGCACAGAAGCTGACGCTGTCAAGTCCTGGCTTGTCGGCGTCGCGTTCGGTCGCTTCGACCCGCGCCTCGCCACGGGCGAGCGCGCCATCCCGCCCGAGCCCGAGCCCTTCGACCCGCTGCCTTCGCGCTCCCCAGGCATGTACCCCGAGGGAGAAGAGCCCGCCGACCGCCCCGACATCCTCGTCGACGACGAAGGCCACGCCGACGACCTCGCCGCGCGCGCTATCACCATTGCCGAGCGGGTGAGGGTCGATGCTCCCGAGAGCCTCCGCCTCTGGCTCGCCAAGGAGTTTTTCCCTCTGCACATCAGGATGTACTCGAAGAGTCGTCGCAAGGCGCCGATCTACTGGCAGCTCGCGACGCCTTCGGCGGGCTACTCGGTGTGGCTGTACCTTCAGGCATTCAGCAAGGACACGCTCTTCCGCGTCCAGAACGACTACGTCGCGCCCAAGCTCGCTCACGAGGAGCGTCGTCTCGAGTCGCTCATGAGCGAGCTGCGCGACGGATCCACTGCCGCTCAGCGCAAACAGCTCGCTGCACAGGAAGGGCTAGTCGAGGAACTGCGCGCCTTCCTCGACGAGGTGAAGCGCGTCGCCGCGCTCTGGAACCCGAACCTCGACGACGGAGTCATCATCAACTTCGCCCCGCTCTGGCGGCTCGTGCCGCAGAACAAGGCCTGGCAGAAGGAGCTGATTACCACCTGGGACGCGCTAAAGGACGGCAAGTACGACTGGGCCCATCTCGCCATGCACCTCTGGCCCGAGCGAGTGATCCCGAAGTGCGCCAAGGACCGCAGCATCGCTATCGCCCACGGCCTCGAGAAGGTGTTCTGGGTCGAGGGCGAAGGCGGCAAGTGGGCGGCCCGCAAGACCCCGACAAGCAGTATCGACGCGCTGGTAAAGGAGCGCACCTCGGCGGCTGTGAAGTCCGCGCTGAAGAGCCTGCTCGAAGCGCCCGTGGCGAGCGGCAAGAGCAACGGGCGCAAGGGCGGTAGCCGACGCAAGGCCGCCACCGCGACCGAGGGAGGAGACGCCTGATGCACCCGCTTCACGACTACGTTGCCAAGCAGCTCGCTGACAAGCTCAAGGACCGTGGCGTCGTTGTCTGGTACGACGAGCGCAGCGAGTTCCGGCCCTTCATCGACGAGGTGCGCGGCGGTCCGCGTGGGGCGAGCGAGCCGGTGGCGGTGGGCATCGCAAGCATCACGGCGCGCCTCGCCGAGTACGCGGGCTCGCTATTCGAGCTGCGCACCGTCGTCGAGCCCCTCGTCAGCGGCGACCAGCCCGATGCGCTGGTCGTCTACATACCCGGCCTCGCGCACGACGCGAAGGCCTCGGTGCTGATGGAGCTGGAAAAGGCGGGCCGCACCTGGAAGCCCGAGCTGAAGCAGCTTGCCAAGAACGTCCTGCTCCAGAAGTACACGCTCGGCGTAGTCGATGAAATGCTGCCCTACGATCGCAAGGTGTCCTACGAGGACCTCGCGCGCGCAGCTGCGGGCAACTCGGGCGCGGAGCCGCCGTCGATCTTGAAAAGCATCTTCCACGATGCGATCGGCAACGATGGGCTGCTCACGGCGTGGCTCGTGAGCGACGCCCGCGACGCCGAGATCGTCAGGAAGGAGGCGACGCATGAGCTAACCAAGCTCGTGAAGGCACGCCTCGGCTTGGACATCGTGGCCGACTCGCCGGTGCCGAAGCTGCGCGCCATCGTGCTGCGATACCTGCTCGCGGGCGAGTTCCGCCTCGACCTCTCGTGTGACGAGCCCGCCTCGCTCGACAGCGTCGCCAAGCCGCCCACGAAGGACGAGGAGTCGGCCGTGCGCGAGCTCGCCCGACGCCTGCGCACCGACCACGCTAACACCTACGCGGCGCTGGCCGATCGCGTCGAGGAGGAGCTGCGGCTCAGGGATGCCAAGCTGCCCCCCGACGCGCTCGGCTCCATCGACACGTTCCGGTTCGAGGAGCGCGCGCTGCTCCGTCACGCCGGTGACCTCATCGCGAACGGCAACTTCGAGAGCGCACTCTCGCTCGTGTGCGAGCGAGAACAGAGCTTCTGGCTTGACCGTGACGTCGCTCGGAAAGCCCAGTGGGAGGCCACTCGGCGCATGGCCGAGCTGGGCCATTTGGCGGTTCAAGTGAAGGCAGCGGTCGGCAAGACCTCGGGAAATGCTGCCGCGTGGCTCGACGCCTACGTGACGCAGTCCGGGGCTGGCTGGTTCCGCCTCGACCAGGCCCAGCGATGTCTCGAGTTCGTCGTGTCGAAGCTTGATGAAGACCCTGATGAGCGCCCACTCGCGGTTGTGCGCCGCGCCTACGAAGATGCGGTCCACACGATGGCCGAGGGGTTCACCAAGGCCCTCCGCAAAGCCGCGTGGACGGTGCCCAGCGCTCTGCACCAGACGCGGATCTGGAGCGAGGTGGTCAGCGCCCAGCCCAAGCCCGTCGCCTACTTCCTCGTCGACGCCATGCGCTTCGAGATGGGAGTCGAGCTGGCCGAGCGCCTGCCGAGGACCTCCGAAATTACCGTGCGCGCGGCCATTGGCGCATTGCCGAGCATCACCCCCATCGGCATGGCCGCGCTCATGCCCGGTGCCTCGTCGAGCTTTTCGGTTGTCGAGGAGAAGGACAAGCTCGGCGCTCGCATCGACGACGCCTTCTTGCCCGACCTCGCCACCCGCAAGAAGCACGCGGCCGCGCGTGTGCCTACGCTGGTCGACCTCGCACTCGACGAGCTGCTGTCGTTGCAGCCCTCGAAGCTGGCGAAGAAGGTTGAGGGCGCGCAGGTTGTCGTCGTGCGCTCCCAGGAGATCGACCACGCAGGCGAGACCGGCTTCACGTTTCAGGCGCGTCAGGTGATGGATAGCGTCATCGACAACCTCAAGCTCGCTATCGGGAAGCTGGCCAAGGCGGGCGTCGACCACGCCGTGGTGAGCGCCGACCACGGGCATCTGTTCTTCGCCACGGACCGCGACGACTCGATGCTCACCGACGCGCCAGGCGGGGACACCGTCGAGCTGCACCGGCGCTGCTGGATCGGGCACGGCGGTGCGACGTCGGCGGGCTGCGTGCGCGTCTCGGCATCACAGCTCGGCTACGCCTCGGACCTTGAGCTGGTGTTTCCAACAGCAACAGGGGTGTTCAAGGCGGGGGGCGATCTCGCGTTCCATCACGGGGGAGCGTCGCTGCAGGAGATGGTCATTCCGGTCTTGACCGTGCGCACGAAGACGCGCGACTCGACGCGCCCGTCGGCAGGACCGGTCGAGGCGAGCGGTCTGCCCGAGGTGATCACGAACCGGATCTTCAGCGTCACCTTCATCCACGGCGCGAAGCAGATGCTGCTCGGCGCGACGGACATCCAGGTCCGGCCGTTGTTGATTGCGGGGGGGAAGCAGGTGGGCACGGTGGGCATGACTGTGGACGCTCAGCTCGACCGAGCCTCGGGCACCGTGAAACTCGAGCCGAGCAAGCCAGTAACCGTCGCTTTCCTGCTGACCGACGAGAGCGCCGCCTCATTGCGCGTCGTGGTGCAGGACCCGACGACTGACGCGGAACTGTATCGATCCCCGACCGACATTCCGGTTCGGCTTGGAGTGTAAGCATGAGCAACGGAGCAGCTCCTCAGAGAGATGCCCTCGACGACAAGGTCAACCGCCTGTTCGGCGGAAAGGTGGTACGCAAGGACCTCGTCCGAAAGGTGAAGGTCGGCGCCAACGTGCCGGTCTTCGTGCTCGAGTTCCTGCTCGGGAAGTACTGCGCCTCCTCGGATGAGATCGCGATTCAGATGGGGCTCCAGGTCGTCAATGACACCCTCGCCAACAACTACATCCGCTCCGACGAGTCGATGAAGGCGCAGGCGATGGTCAAGGATCGCGGTCGCCACACCTTCATCGACAAGGTAAAGGTCCGCCTCGTCGACTCGGATTACTGGGCCGAGGTCACGAACTTCGGGCACAAGAACGTCCACGTGCCGGAGCACTACGTGCGCGACTTCGAACGCCTGGTGATGGGCGGCGTCTGGTCGCAGGTCGACATGCGCTTCGAGTACGACGAGGAGTCAAAGGGCAAGAACCCCTTCTGGATCGACAAGCTCACGCCCATCCAGATCGCCACCTTTGACCTCGAGGAGTACCGCCGCGTCCGTAGCGAGTTCACGCTAGACGAGTGGCTCGATTTCATCATGCGCAGCATGGGGTACGAGCCCGGCGAGATGAGCCGTCGCTTGAAGCTGCTCTTCCTCGTGCGCCTCATCCCGCTCGCGGAGCGCAACTATAACCTCGTCGAGCTCGGCCCGCGTGGCACGGGCAAGAGCTACGTGGTGCAGGAGGTCTCGCCGTACTCAGCGCTGCTCACGGGTGGCACCACGGTGGCGAACCTCTTCGGCCACATGAGCGGCCGGCAGAAGGGCATGGTGCAGATCTGGGACGTCGTCGGCTTCGACGAGGTCGCCGACCTCCAGAAGATGCCGAAGGAGGTCATCACCACGATGAAGACCTACTGCGAGTCCGGCACCTTCCAGCGAGGGCAGGAGGCGGTCTCGGGCGACGCGAGCATCGCGATGTTCGGCAACACCAACCAGCCCGTGGACGTGATGGTGCAAACTGGCCACCTTTTCGCGCCGATGCCCGACATCATCCGCGACGACATGGCTTTCATCGACCGCATCCACTTCTACCTCCCGGGCTGGGAGATCCCGAAGATGCGGAATGACCTCTTCACGAACCACTACGGGTTCGTCGTCGACTACCTCGCCGAGGCGCTGCGCGAGATGCGCAAGCACAACTTCACCGAGGTCATTGACCGCCACTTCTCGCTCGGGGCACATCTCAACGCCCGCGACCGCAAGGCGGTGCGCAAGACGGTCTCGGGGCTGGTGAAGATCCTCTTCCCGCATGGCGAGGTCACGCGCGAGGAGCTGGGTGAGCTCCTCGTGCTGGCCGTCGAAGGCCGCCGCCGTGTGAAGGAGCAGCTCAAGAAGATGGGCTCGTTCGAGTACTACCATACGTCCTTCAGCTACTCGGACAACGAAACCGGCGAGGAGAAGTTCGTCGGCGTGCCCGAACAGGGTGGTCGCGACCTCATTTCGACCGACCCCCTGGCCCCCGGGACCGTTTACAGCGCTGGCGTCACTTCCGACGGCACCGTCGGCCTTTACCGCGTCGAGGTCTCCGTGTCCTCGGGCACCGGCAAGCTGAAGCTCGCGGGAGGCGTGGCGGGAGCGATGAAGGAGTCCGTCCAGCGCGCCTTCAGCTTCCTGCAGACGAAGAAGTCCGAGTTCGGCATCGCGCGCGACCTCGACGTCTCCGACCTCCACGTCGAGGTGATCGACCTCCTCGCCAACCGCGTCGAGGCCGAACTCGGGGTCGCGTTCTTCGTCGCCGCCTACTCGGCGATCCGCAAGGCGCCCGTCAGCCCCGCGCTTCTCATCCTCGGCGACATGAGCGTGCAGGGGAACATCAAGCCCCTGCGCTCGCTGACCGAACCGCTACAGGTGGCCAAGGACAACGGCGCCAAGCGCGCCCTCATCCCCATCGAGAACAAGCGGAACTTCCTCGACGTCAGCGCCGACATCATGGAGCACGTGGATCCGATCTTCTTCGGCGATCCCAAGACCGCAGCCATGAAGGTTCTTGGTCTGACGTAAGGGTGTCGATCGGGGCCGGGCACGGTCGAGCACCAGCTTCCGGGGGGGCAGGTTAGTGCGGCGGAAGCCAGTGAGCGCACCTGGCACGGAGGTCGCGCGTCACGCCTTGCGGAAGAGGCGCATACCAGCCTGCTTCTCGAGCGCGCGAGCGATCACGTTCTGCCTCTCGAGGAGAAAGCGGCGGAACCCGCGCACAAAGTGACGATCCCAGATCGCGTCATCGCGTCCGCATGGAATCAAATGACTTCGCATCGCGCTCGCGAAGTGCTTCCTTGTCCGCAAGTGCTCGAGGTACACGTACGGCCGACTGCGCCCGATCGCTTGATTCTCCTCCGCCACAATCAGACAGATGTTGCAGATGCTGTTGTACTCGCGTGCCGGAACGCCGCACGCGGCAAGCTGCGCCTTCGGGTAAATGTGGTGACGATCGCCGCGGTTGGCGGACGTCGAGTACTCATCCAGCGGAATTGGCTCGCCATTGTCGATGTATCGGGGCCTGTTCTTCCGGAGAAGGCACTCGAATGCGACCGACATTCCGGAGTGCCGCGAGTAACTTACCCTGCGCAACTCCGATACCGGAACGAGATCACTGAACACGAATCGCGCATTGCCGACTCGAGCGAGCCGCTTCATGAACTCGACGTCTCGCGCAATGTTCACCCGATATCCTTGCCCAGTGTAGCGCTGTCCCACTGCTGTCGCCCAGAACCATTTTCTGAGCTCGCGGCGCTGGCGCGCGGTCGGCTGCCTCGCGTTGAAGTAGAAGAACAGCGCCAAGACGGCCAGCATGTTGTCCGAGTAAAGCAGCTCGACCCCAGGCACATCGAGTTGGGTTCGGAAGCAGTCGACCGCTTTCCCAACCGACGTCCTGTACTTGCGCCACTTTCGGGAGAACGCCCGGCTGCCGCCAGGGCTTGAAGTCGCTTCCCCCTCGAGTCTGCGAATCATCCCCTCCACGGCCCGCTGACCGACCTCTCGTTCCCCTTCGATGAGCGCGATCCCGAGCAACAAGGGAAGGGGCGACACCCGCCGAAAGCCGGGGGCGAGACTCGCGCGGAGATCTTCGACGAGGTGCCGAAGGTCGAACTCCGATGCCCGCGCGAACGCACGGTCCGCGGCGCTCACGGGCGTGCCGAGCGAGTTAATTCGAATGAAGCACTCGCGTACCTCTTCCACCTTCGCGGACTCCGCGAACATGATTGGGATAGGATACGTGAGGAGCCTGCGGCGATACTCTCGCGCGACGCTTCGGCGTCCGACAGTGAGCTTCCGTTCACGGCGCGACCAAGAACGACCGAGGAGGTCCGGTATTGGGATGTGATTCGCGTCCTTCCCAGCGTTGTAAATGATGCGTGGCGCACCATTCCTCGCACCAACATCGAGGACGACTCGCCGGAAGTCGACGACGTTCCCGTTCGAGTTCGTTACCTGATCTCCGATGCGGACCCGATGAAGGACGGAGAGCCGCTGCTGGCCGTCAATTAGGAACCAGATCGTTTTGTTGCGGTCGTCGTGCGGCGGAAGCACGTTAAGCTTGTTGCGGAGCAGGTGCTTGTTCTCGCGCCCGGTCTTCCAGACGAGCGGCATGCCGACGGGGAGGCGACGCACGACGCTGTCGAGAAGGGCGGCTGCCTTTCGCCCATTCCAGACGAACTCGCGCTGAAGCTCCGGAATCGCGAACTGGCCATCCTCCAAGAGCGACTGAACTCTCCGAATCGGGTACTCCTTGACAGAGATGCTCTTCATCGTACGCCTCGCGCTTGGCAAGTCGCACGCAGCTTAGCATGCGCCTCTCGAGCGAGAACGAACGAAGAGCGACACAACCGGCGCCCGCGGTTCCCGAACGCACGGCACGCGTCGAGAACAAAGGCGTCAGCACTCGACACACGCATCGACGGGCACTCTCGACACCTCCTGGGAGATCGGCGGCCAAGACGAGCTTAGGGCGCACGCGCCACACAACTCGAGACGGAGCGCCTGGACGCCCTCGACCGCGCTCGGCGCGAACCTTCTCGCGAGTTCGACTCGCATGCCAACGTGACCCAGGGCTCACTTCGAGCGCGTCCACCCCGCGTCCAAGCACCCCTGTGCACCGGAGTTTCCTCGCATTCACTCGGCTCAGCAACCCCGGTGCACGCTCACTCACTATGGATAGGCCATGCAACCGGGGCCGATCCGCCTTGTGTAGATTACCCGCCTCCGCGTGCTGACGATCGTGGACGCGTTCAGCCGCCGGTCGCCCAGCCACCTCGTGGAGCGCAGAATCCGCGGCTGCCGCGTGGTCCAGTTCCTCGAAGAACT
Source organism: Pseudomonadota bacterium (assembly GCA_023411405.1). Lineage (GTDB taxonomy): Bacteria > Myxococcota > Myxococcia > Myxococcales > Anaeromyxobacteraceae > Anaeromyxobacter. Next base: position 21,988 of record JAEYOU010000521.1, read on the forward strand.
CGCGTTCGTGAACGGCTACCCGGAGGCGATCGTAATCGGCAACGGCCCCGACTCATCTCGGACGCGCTCGACCAGTGGGCGCACGCCCACAACGTTCGTCTGCACCCTATTCGCCCAGGCGCCCGGCCGGTCCGCGGAGACGCGGGTGCCTCGGTGACGTGAGGACGTCCGTGATCGGCTTCGACCGGAGTCGGTGTCGGCGTGCTCCGGAATCAGTGATCGGCTTAGCCGGTACGCAGCGACGACGAGGTGATCCCCTTGCAAGAGCGCGTCGAGGCGATCGCGGACGAGGCGGGCCTCGCAGAGGTCTACGCGACCGAGCGGCACCTCCTGTCGTCGCGTGCACCCGCGCGCGAGACGCATTGCTCGTCACTGCGGCAGCTCCGGGAGCGGAGTTCCTGGAGGACCTGCAGGCCCGCCGATCGAGCCCGTTGTGGTCTCGGCGATCGCGAGCGCCAGCGCTGGTGCGAGGGTTTGCCGAAAGCGCGCCATCCCACTCACCGCCTTCCCCAGGAGAGCCGCATCGGCGTCCAGCACGGAACCGGCTTGGTAGAGCGCGATCCGAGATGCCCTCCGGTGGTCGAGGCGCTCCCAGCTGAGCGGCTCCCCGAGAGACGCCTCCAGCTCCGTCTTCCGGCGGGTGAGCGCATCGAAGATGGCCTTCGTCGAGCGCTGCTCCCCTGTATCTAGATAGAGCTCGATGCGGAGCCGCCCGCCGCGGGCGAATGAAACCACGAACATCCCTGCACGCGGGCCCACGTCGGGCGCGTTTGCCACGATGTGCCAGCTCACGCCCGTGGGCGCGCGCTGCGCGGGGAAGCTTCCGATGGCCGCGAGCTGCTCGCTCACGGCGCCGAAGAACCGGCGGTACTCCGCCTCTCGCTCCCGATCGCGAACAAACGTCACCCACTGCTCGCGGAAGCTGACCTCCGCGACGTGCCACCCAGCCTCGAGCCATTGCCTCGCATGCGCGTGACCGCGCTCGCTGTTGGTCCACCAGGCCCGGTACTGCTTCGCCGAAGCCGGGAGCTGCGCGCCTAGGATCTCTTCTATCCTGGAGAATGGCAGGTTCACCCTGTCGGTCCGCGTGGACTCGCGAAGCCAGGATCCCAGCGCGGCGTATCGGCTGGCGTCGGGCGTATCGTCCGCTTCATCGATAGCGGCTCCGTCCTCCGCCCGCGCCTCCGCTGCGGAACCCGCAGCAGCTCGCGGAGGTCCGGCGTCGGCCGGCTCGACCACCACACCCGTCATCGTGGCGTGAATCGAGCGCGCCACCGGAGCTGCGACCGCCGCCTTGATCGCCTCCTCCTGCCGGACGAGCCAATCCTTGCAGAAGAGGAGCTCATCGCGCTGCTGGTCGGCGATGTCGGTGCGGAAGTGCGCGAGGTCGTTGCGCGTGTTCCTGACCGAGGTCAGAAGCCGCCTCAGCGCCTCGCGTTCGACACCGAGTGCAGGGCCGTAGATCGCCCAGCGCGACTGGTGCAGGAGGAGCTCGATGTACTCGTTCAGGCTCAGCCGTTCGAACGGCTTCACCGGCTCCCGGGGGCGAAGCCGCTCATCGAGGATCCCCGACAGCACCCTGTCGTCTTTCGGTTCTCGCGCTATGTTGCGTGCTTCCATGAAGTCGTGCACAGCCTCAAGGAAGGCTCCCTTGAGCTGCCTCGAAACGGAGGGCGTGATCGCCTCGATGGCTCCCGTCAGACTCACATGATCGACGCTCTGATCGGCCTTCCGAAAGAAGGCCAGGACGTAGTCCTTGATGGTCTCCTCGATGTCCTGCACCAGCATGATGTCCTGCGCGCGGCGTCGGAAGAACTCCATCGCATCGAAGCTCGTGAGAATCCCTGTGAGCTCCCGCTGGGGGTTGAGAACCAACACCGCTGAGGCTTGCTGCAGCGCATCCAGGACGTCGAACAGCTCGTCCTCCAAGTCGCACGTTCGAAATCGTTCGTCCATCGCGTCGAACACGCGAAGGCTCGTCAAGACCGCCCCGAAATGGCGCATGGCGCGCGCGATAGACTCCACGTTCAGGAGCGCGATCGGCTTCCCATCCGCTCCAACGACGGGGAGCTGGCTGTAGTCGTGCTCAGTCATCATTGAGAGCGCGACAGCGAGCGACTCGCTCTGCGTGATCGTGAGCGGCGGAGCTTTCCCCTGGATCAGCTCGAAGACCCTAGCCGGCATTCAAGCACCTCTCACGTCAGCGCTGGGACGCGCTCCAGTGGCGCCCTCAGTTTGGCTCGCTCGTCCACAGCATGAGTCTTCGTTGGGGCGTCGAAGCTGGGATCGTACCACCTCCTCGGCGATCAAGTCGCCCATCAGCGCCGAGATGGTGCGTCGATCACATGAGAGTGTCCGCTGGTCAACGACCGTCAGGATCCGGATCGGCCTGCTCGGCTGATCCGGGTAGCCCGCCGCCTTCCGCCGGCTGCCTCACGCTCGGACCTGGCACGGGCGAGCAGCCGCCGGCAGGCGTCTACCGACGCCGGCACATGCCGGCGCACGTACCGCATCATCGCCGCGGGGTCCGCTCCGCCCTTCACGACCTCGACCAGGGTCGCCTCGTCCTTCGCCCACCTGCGACCCAGCAACAGGCACGTGAACGGGCCGATCGCCGCGATGGGCAGTCCGTCGACCGGAATGGCCCGGGACGGTGCGCGATCGAGGAAGGACTCCCGCGCGCTCGGCACGAACGCGAACACGCGAACTCCGGCGTGCTCGCCTACCCAGCCCCGGGAGTCCCGCCTCGCTCGGAGGATCTCTCCGGCGATGTGATCGTGAGCCCGAGGCACGAGCACGTCCACGTTCGTCGTCACCCGTCGCCAACCGTGGGCGGCGCCCGCGAACGCGCCGATGAACGCGTGTGGGATCCCTGCGCTCGCAAGAAGCACCGACACTTCTCGCGCGGCTCGGAGGACGGTCCGCGGGATCATGTCGAATGGGGATTGGGGAGGCCGAGGGCGCGGCATGGAGCGCTGCCATGATGCGCCATTCCGGTCCGAAGATCGACGAGTTCTCGCCACCTCTCCACGCTCGTGCACGCCAGTCGCGGCGCACACCAGCCGTCCCCGCGTCCACACCGCGTCCAAGCACCCCCGTGCACCGGAGCTCCCTCGCGTTCACTCGCTCAGGAACTCCGGTGCACGCTCAATCACATTTGCGCAGATAGCCCGCCTGCCGATCAATCCTGCGTAATGCTACGAATCCGAAGGCCAGAGGTTCAAGTCCTCTAGGGCGCGCAGAGTTCGAGGCCGGATCTTCCACGGGTTCCCCGTAGGAGATCCGGCCTCGTCGTCTCGCCGCTCGGATGCGCGCGCCCGCGCGCCCGCGCGCTCCGGCATCCGCTACTTCGACACCACCCCCATGAACGACTGCACGTCCACGAAGTCCCGGCACCCGTGCTCGGCCAGCGCGGCCTGCAGGTCGGCCGCGAGCTTCACGGCGCGCTCGTACGTGGCCCAGTTGAGCGCGGCCTGATACTGGAGATCGAAGCGCAGCCGCTCGGCGGCCGCCTGCGTGGCGACGGGCTTCAGGAACAGGTGTCGAGACGGACGCGCGAGGTACGGAAGGACGGTGGCCATGGGCCACGTCATCGCGCGATGGCCCTCCGCCTTCGGCGGCGCCCCCTGGAGGGCGTCGAGGTAGCGCGAGAAGGACGCCTCCTCGGGGGTGTCGTGCGCGAGCACCTCGGCCAGGGCCGAGAAGACGCGCTCGGCGTACTTCGTGTCCGCCCGCAGCGCCTTCGCGAGCCGAGCCTTCTCGAACACCGAGAGGAGGTTCGTCGGCTTCTCCGCGGCGAGCGCGTGCTGGACGACCTCTTCCACGCTGCCCTTCGCGAGGAGCGCACCCAGCTTGTCGCCGCCGAGCTGCTCCTCGAAGGCGAGGTGCGCCTGCCACCTCGGGTTCCGCTCCGCCGTCAGGAAGGCCTCCCCCGCGAACCCGCCGGGGAACCGCTCGAGGAAGAGCCGAACCGCCTCCTCCTGCGTGATGTTCGAGTAGCTCCGCTTCTTCCTGGAGGCCGCCGGCGCGGCGCGGACCGCCGCGGCGCGCTCCCGGTTCTGGAGCGCGGTGACGGCGAGGTCCCACTGGCCGGCGCGGGTGATGACCAGGGACTTGCACGGCACCACCACCGGCTTCCGCGTCGGGTGGTGCGTGAAGAGGACCTGGGCGCGCTCTCCCTGCACGTTCAGGACCGTGCCGGCGCCCCACTCGGAGTTGAACTTGCTGTTCACGGTCATCCCGGGGGCGGGACGGGTGGGCGGGAGCTGCGTGGAGGATGTGCTCATCGTGCCTCTGGGTAGTGATGAAAGGAACGCGACGTTCGAACGGTCGTCGCGCGGCATCCTACCTGCGAACGGGTGCACCGGCACGGATCACGTTCGGCGCCCTGACGCTCTCCCGGGGGCGGGGGCGTCCGTCCGCGCGCCTACCCGCCGGCTCGGCCGTCTGCCGCGCTCCGGGCGAGATCCCGCAGCAGCACGTCGATGACCTGCTCCTCGAGCACCGCTCGGCCGCCTTCCACCATCGCCGGCACGAGGTCCGCGTCCCACGGCGCCAGCGAACACCGCCCGCCGAGGGGCGGCCCGTGCGGCGACGCGGCGAGCCCGGCGCGGTAGTCCGCGGCCGCCATCCGCCACGGCTCCCCCCCGGCCTCCCCGAGGACGTGCGCGGCGATCCGGAGGCCGGACCAGTCCAGATC